>JBBIMQ010000193.1:0-5620 GCA_037444345.1 Gemmatimonadota bacterium
GCGTGTCCACCGCGAGCGGCACGCCGCCGCTCCCCCCCACGCCCGCCGGGGCGCTCTCGCCCGGGAGGATTGCCTGGCTGGGGCGGGGCGTTCCTGGCAAGAGGCTGGTGGGCTGCTGGGCCGCGACCTGCTGGGCGAGCGTGATGCGGCGCGGTGACGCTGCCACCGCGATCGCCGGCTGCCCTTCGAGCGCCTTGACCAGCTCCTCGGCCGACTGGAACCGGTCGAGGGGATCCTTCATCATCATCCGGCGCACGATTTCGAAGAGCCGGCGTTCCTCCGGGGTGTCCAGCAGGGGGATCGGGATCGGCTCCATGATGTGCTTGTAGCCGATGGCGAAACTGTCCTCCCCGTCGTACGGCACTTCCCCTGTCAGGCACTGATACGCCACGACCCCCAGGCTATAGATGTCGCTCCGGCCGTCAATGCTCTGGGCCCGGGCCTGCTCCGGGCTCATGTAGTGCGGGGTCCCGATGGACAGACCGGTCCCCGTCAGGCGCGAGCCGGTCATTGCCTTGGCGATCCCGAAGTCGGTCACCACGCAGTGTCCGAACTCGTCGAACATGATGTTGTCCGGCTTGATGTCGCGGTGGACGATGCCCCGCTGGTGGGCATAGGCCAGCGCTTTCGCCACGTCACCGAGGAGGGTACGGATGTCGGTGGGGGGCAGTCGCTTCTTCTCGGCGAGGAGCCGGGAGAGCGAGCTGCCGCGGAGCAGCTTCATCACGAAATAGATCACCCGGCCGGAGCGCCCCACCCGGTAGATCGGAATGATGTTCGGGTGTTCGAGCTGGGCGGCCGTGCGGGCCTCGCGCTGGAAGCGCTCGACGAACTCCGCGTCGAACGCCAGCGAGAAGGGCAGGACCTTGATGGCCACCTCGCGTTCCAGCTGGGTCTCGCGGGCCCGGTACACGATGGCCATGCCCCCGCGACCCAGCTCCTCCAGGAGCTCGTACTCCTCGCGGAGGGCCTCCCGGATGAGATCCAGCTCGGTCACGTCGCCGGTGGCGATGGCCTGGACCGGCGTGGTTACCCGGAGATCGAGGCCGCAGGTCGGGCAGAACTGCTTGGCGTTGTCAACCTCGGTTCCGCAGCGGGAACAGAACATTGGCCGAAGCTAGGTCGGGGCACGTCCCAACGTCAAGCCGAGCCGTTACTTGTCCCGCACCTCGAAGCCGGCGCGGCTGCGGCGCTCGCGGCCCGCACTGTCGGGCACGACGAGGGCCACCCAGTACGTGCCGGCGGAGAGCTTTTCGAGCGAGAGGGGCCGGCGAAAGCTGGTGAACGATCCCTGGGCGATGTCCTGGAAGGAGAGCCGGATGGCCGCCCGGCGACCGCCGAAGAGGCCGAGCACCCCCCCACCTCCCTGCCGGGTCACCACCAGTTCAGTCTTGAAGGGAGCCCCGGCCTCGAGCCCGTACACCTCGTAGTAGAGCTCCATCGGCCGGCTCTTGTGCCAGGTCCCGAGCGGGTTGAAGTAGACCGTGTCGGTGGGCGAGCGCTGCCAGGACAGGTTCGCCTCGTGCGCCCCGAGCACCAGGCCGCTCAGGCTGAACTCGCGCCCGCTGAAATCGCCCGCCGTGAGGGTGTCGGCCGCGAAGACCACTCCGTTGTCCTCGCCCTGCTCGATGGCCAGGCGGTAGGTCAACCGCCCGGGGACCACCGGGACTGCCACCCGGCCGACCAGGTGCTCGGAGGCAGGGACCGCGCTGCGCGCCAGGAACAGCCGGGTGGTGTCCACCACCGCCACCGGGTCGCCGAAGCGATCCGTCACGCTGAGCCGGACCCGTACGGGGTACAGATGGCCCCGGGTCGCGGGGACCTCGCGGAGGGCCGAGCCAGGGATGGCATAGGCGAGGTGCAGGAGTGGAGCGGCGCTGTCCCGTCCGGCCACGACCAGCCCGACCTTGACCCGGAGGGTCCGGCTGTAGCTCAGCTCGTAGGAATCGGAGCGGGTGCCCACGGCGATGCTCCGGCGCCCGAGCGCGCGTTCCTCGGTCAGGTACTGCTGGGAGCCGGCCAGCCCGGCGCTCAGGAGCTTGCTGTAGACCGGGGAGAATCGTTCCCGCGTCAGGATCAGCTCGTTGGCGCGTCCAGCGTTGAGCGAGCTGTCGCGGTCGCCCCGCAGGGCGAGCGCGTTGCTGAACCCGAGGACGTCGAACAGGCTTTCCACCAGCTTGTAGTCCTGCACATCCTCGCGGGCCACGAAGTGAAAGACCAGGTCGCCCCCGGCCCGGACGTAATGCCACGACTCGTTGAGTTCCATCCCGGGCGCATTGTAGCTGGCTCGGTGGGTCGGCTCGCCGTGGCGGATGTAGATGATGCCGCGATCGTCGAATTCGCTGCTGCCGGATCGGAATCGTTCGATGATGTCGTAGTGCCGGTTGGGACTCACCAGCTGGAAGTTGCGCCGGGCGTAGAAGATCCGCCGGTAGTGTTCCCGGAGTCGCTCCCCGTCGCGGAGAAGTTCGGCCCGGTCGCGCTGGCCCCAGAAGCGGCGGAGGAAGGCCACCCGCTGCGCGCCCCTGCTGTGGTCGAACTCGGCCAGCGCCGAGTCGTTGGCGATGAGGGCCAGGTCCTGGCGATAGGCGGCGACCGAGAGGCTGTCGTCCAGCGCGGCGCCCTCATAGTAGGGCGCCTGGGCATCGAGCTCGCCCTGGAGGAACCGGGTGCGAGCGTACTCGAGGAGTCCCAGCCCCCGATGGCCGCCGCGATCGAGGTACCCGCGGAAAGCGGCCGCGGCGGAATCAACGTCGCCCACCTCGCGCTCGACGCGCCCGCGGTAGAGGAGCACCTCCGGGTTGACCCCGGCGGAGGTCGCCGCCGCTTGGCGGAGCGCCTCGCGCGCGAGGTCAACCTTGAGGTTGATCCGCTGGCGCAGGGCGGTATTGGCGAGTTCCACCAGGCCGCGCACGAAACTCGGATCTACCTGCACCGAGCGCGCGTAGGCCGCGGCCGCGCGCGAGAGGTGGTCCTTGCCGAACATGGCCTGAAGCCCGGCCACGATCGAGATCTCGGAATCGCCCACCTTGTCCTCGGCAATCCCGAGACCATACCAGGCCCAGGGCCAGCCGGGCTCGAGTTCCGTGGCCCACTGGAACTCGCCGGCGGCGTGATCGTATCGGGTTCGGCTGCCGAGATCCCCCAGGCGCAACGCGATAAACCCGAGCCGCAGGTGGAGCATCGGGTTGTTGCGGTCCTGCTTGGCGAGCTCGATGGTCCGTCGCTCCAGCGCCGCGAGGGCAAAGGAGTCACTGGTGCCGCCCAGGGAGTCGCGGAAGGCCTCGAGCTCCCGTCGCTGCTCGGGAGACTGGGCCCGCGCCTCGCGGGCGAGCCCCACCCCGCTCAGCCCGAGGCAGGCGAGCAGCAAGGCGGACGTCCTACGCCACAACATCGTCTGGGATCGTATCGGGAGTCCGGCTGGCACTCTCAATAGTGGACGCCGACCCCCCGGCCAGTTGCCACATCCCGCAGGAACGCCGCGATCCCGTCCGCCACGGCCAGGGCGTAGAGCCGGCGCCCGGCCGGGTCGCGAAGCGCCGCTTCCTGTTCTGGTATCATCATGAAGAGACCCTCCGTCAAGACCGCCGGCATCCAGGTGGGCCGGGTCAGCGCCAGGTCCCCCCACCCCACACCCAGATCGCGGAGCCCCAGGCGGCGGACCAGCTCGCGCTGAATCGCCCGGGCGAGCGGGAGGCTCCGGGGATGATTGTAGAAGACACTGGACCCGTTGTTGGTAAAGGGGTTCACCCCATCGGGCAGCGCGTTGTTGTGAACCGACACGAGCAATTCCGCCCCGACTGAATCGGCGAACTTCACCCGGGGGAGTAGCTCGAGGGGCCAATCGCCGGAGCGCGTGAGCCACACCGTGGCGCCCCGGCGCTCGAGCAGTCGCCGGACCTCCTCCGCCACCGCCAGGTTCGCCTCGGCCTCCCGCAGCCCGGTGGGCCCGGTGGCGCCGAGGGGCGGGTGCCCCGGATCCACGACGATGAGCCGGCCCGCGAGCGGCCGCCGGGGATCGATCCGGGGAGGGCGGCGCAGCTCGAGCAGCAGGTCGTTCCGGCTCCAGCGGACCCGATACCCCCAGACCGGGCCGGCGAGCTCCAGGTCGAGCACCACCTCGTCACCCGCCGCCTGCAGCCAGCGGAGGCGGCTGAGGTAGGGATCGCCTGGCCCGTACCGAACCCAGTCAATATCCGCCAGCGCATGATAGATCCGCAGGATGAGGCGCCGGGGCTCTTCCTCGACCCGGAAGGGGACCCGCCGGCTGCAGGGGATGCGGAGCACGAGGCGGTCGGGCCCGGGCGAGAGGGTGAGGGACCCGACGGTGGCCCGGAGGTCCGGTGTCCCCGGGGGCAGGAATTGCGCGTCGCCTGCGGGGACCCAGATCTCCTGCGTTTCGGAGATCCGCACCCGCAGGTCGTCCCCTAGCCGCCCGGTCACCACCGCCCGGGTGCCAGTGGGAAGAAACCAGTGATAGGCGGCCTCGGGTCTCGCCCGGCCGACCGTCAGGCTGTCCGTGCCACCCAGCCCCGCCGTATCATCGTTGAATTCCACGACCCGGGGCAGCGAGTCGAGCAGCCTGACCTTGAGCGGCCAGGTGACCCGCGCCGTGTCGGCGCCGGAGGCGGCCTCGACCAGGATCGGCTCCTCGAGCGCGACGCCGCGGAGGGCGCCGACGTAGCGATCGGCGCGGGAGGAGACTGCAAGATTCGCGGTATCGCGGTCGAAGGCGCGAATGCCCCAGGGAATGTCGGCCGGCGCGGGATCCGGCGCGAGGGCGACCGCGGTTCCGCCGGGCAGGACGAGTCGGACCGTGACCCCGGGTGCTGCGCGCACGCTCACCGGGAGGTATTCATCCGGTGGCCACCAGACGGGACCTCGAGGCGATAGCGAGGTCGAATCAATCCAGACCGGCGCCGCGGGCGGCCTGAAACGCGGCAGCCGCCGGACGGTGTGGTCCATCGTGGCCGAGTCGGTCGCGGTGCGGGCTTCCAGGTGAAAGGTGAGGATCGAGTCGGGGGGAATCGGAACCCAGGCGAGCCAGGCTCCGTTGGGCCACACTCGGACGGGGAAGCCGTTGACGGTGAGGGTGGCGTTACCCGTACCCACGGACCCGAACAGGAAGGTCGAGTCGCCGACATCCACCAGGTCGGCGGGTTGGGGGTACACCACCCGGAGGCGGAGCGGCCACTCGACGAGCGGGACCGGGGGCAGCTTGCTCTCCGGTGGGCTGGCCACGGGGCCGGGAGGGGCAACCGGGAGGCTCGGGGCACGGTGGCAGGCGGCGAGGAGGAGCAGTCCCACGGCCCAGGGGGCTCGTTGCCGGGCTGGCATGCGCTGCAAGGTACACGGAGACAGACACTTACGCCAAGGCATCCGTTGACGCTGCCCGGGGTAGATTCCTAGATTGATGGAGCCTTGCCGTCTCATGCCTCTCCAGGAGAACGCTACACGATCATGATCCCGGCGCGCGCGGGTTGGCGGCGTGCGAGCGGCATGCTCAAGCGGGGCTCGCGATGAGCTCGCCACCGGCGGACCCGCCCGGTGGCGTCGCCCGGGCCGCAGCCGAGCCCGGCGCCCCGGCACGCTGCCCGTCGTGTCAGGCGCCTCTGACCGC
>JBBIMQ010000194.1:0-5608 GCA_037444345.1 Gemmatimonadota bacterium
CGGCCACCAGAACCCGGGCGGCCCGCGGCACCCAGCCCGGCATGCGCCAGCCGCCGTCCGGATCGGGCCGGCCCCGCGCGGCGAGGGAGCCGAACGGGGCCGGCGGCAGGGCCAGATGGGCTCCGAGAGCCGCGAGCAGGGGCACCTGCTCGAGGAGACCCGGCCCGCCAGAGATCGGACCGGCCAGCAGGAGGACCGCGAGCGCGGCGGCCGCCAGGCGGTCGTGCCAGCCCAGCAGCAGCAGAAGCGCGCAGGGAACCTGGGCGGCCGCCACCAGGAGTCCCGGCACCCCCGGAACCCGGGCTCCCGCAAGTGCCTCGAGGCCCGAGGTGAGCAGGATCAACCCGAGCACGGCCCTGACGGCGCTATATTGCCCGCCGGTCCAGCCGTTTGACGCGCCCGGGGCCATGGGCGCAAGATAACCCGACCCCAGTGACTTCAGACTCCTCGCCACTCGGCATCCTGGAGCTGGGCGATCGCGGCGCGGGATTTGTCCGCCGCCGCCAGTTCAGCTATCTGCCCGAAGAGGGCGACTACTATGTCGCGCCCCGGCTGGTCAGCCAGTTCGGGCTCCGGACCGGCGACGAGCTGGCCGGTGTGGTGGGGCGGTCTCCCGGCCGGGGGAAGGCGCCACCGGTCGAGCGGATCCTTTCCGTCAACGGGCGCGCCCCCGAGGAGATCCGTCACCGGCCTGCGTTCGCCAGCCTCGGCGCCGTGCATCCCTACGAGCCGCTCTGGCTCGACTGCGGTCTCCGGCGCTACGGCCAGCCCGACTTCACCAACCGCGTGATTGATTTCCTCTGTCCCCTGGGCAAGGGCCAGCGGGCGCTGATCGTCGCACCCGCCAAGGCGGGAAAGACCATGGTACTGCAGGCGGTGGCCGAGGGGTTGGCCAAGAACTACCCCGAGGGGACGCTCCTGATCCTCCTGGTGGATGAGCGGCCCGAAGAGGTCACCGAGATGGAGATGTGCGGCTACGGCGAGGTCGTGGCCTCGAGCTTCGATTGTCCGGCCGAGCGGCATGTCGCCGTGGCTGAACTCACCCTGGAACGGGCGCGCCGGCGGGTGGAACAGGGTGAGGACGTCTTCCTTATACTGGATTCGATCACCAGACTCGCCCGCGCCTACAACACGGTGGAGCGGGGCACGGGCCGTACCTTGACCGGGGGCCTCGACTCCGGGGCCCTGGAGAAGCCCAAGCGGTTTCTCGGCAGCGCCCGCAAGATCGATCCGGCCAAGGGGGGCGGCTCGCTCACGATCATCGGCACGGCGCTGGTGGATACCGGGTCCAGAATGGACCAGGTGATCTACGAGGAGTTCAAGGGGACGGGGAACAGCGAGCTCACGTTGAGCCGGGAGCTTGCCGAGCGGCGGATCTTCCCCGCGATAGACCTGCACCAGACCGGCACCCGGCGCGAGGAGCTCTTGCTCCCCCCCGCCATCCTCGCAGCGTCCCAGACCCTCCGCGCGCGGCTGGCGCAGATGACCCCGGCGGACGCCATGCCGTATGTGCTGAGCCTGATGCGGAGGGCCGCGACGAACGCGGAGATCGGGAGCCTGTTGTGAGGGGCGCGCACCCGCGGTCCTCACCGGTCCGAGAGATCGCGGCTCGGCCTGCCACCGCGGCGGGCGGCAGCGGGTCGCCGGCCCGGCGATCGCGTCTGTTACCCGCGGTGCTCGCCCTGTGCGCCATCGTGCCCGGCACGGGGAGCACCGGGCGCGGGGCCGAGCCGTCGGCCGGCCCGCCTTCCTTCGCCGCGGTGTTCCGCGATACCACCATGCGGGTGGATTACTTCCACACCGGCGACGCCGGGCGCGAAACGTTCGCGCTGGACCGGATCGTGAGCGACGGGCGCTGGGCCGGGAGCCGCACCCGGCTGCTCGATTCGCTCGATCTCGGCACCTGGCGCTTCCTGGTCGAGGATTCGGCTTCCGGCGCCCTTCTGTATTCGCGCGGCTACTCCTCGCTCTACGCCGAGTGGGAGACCACGGGACCGAGGGAAGCGAAGACCTTCCATGAATCGGTGCGCTTCCCCTGGCCGCGGGCGCCGGTGCGGCTCCGGCTCGAGCGGCGCGACCGGGAGAACCGCTGGGTCCCCGCCTGGTCGCTTTCCATTGATCCCGGCGGCCCGCTCGCCAACCCGGCGGAACCGCCCCCGGTCCGGGTGTGGACCGTGGTCGAGAACGGCCCACCGGCGGAGAAGGTGGATCTGGTCCTGATCAGCGAAGGCTACAGCCGGGCGGAACTTCCCCGTTTCCGCGCCGACGTGCGGCGTCTGGTGGACACCCTGTTCAAGGTGGAGCCCTTTCGCAGCCGCCGTCGCGATTTCAACGTCCGCGCGGTGGAGCTGGTGTCGGCGGTCTCCGGGGTCAACCGACCCCAGTCCGGGCAGTACCGGCGCACTCCGCTCTCGGCCAGCTACGGGATCTTCGGTCTCGAGCGGTATCTCCTCACCGAGGACAACCGGGCGCTCCGCGACGCGCTCTCGGGGGTGCCGTACGAGTTCCTGGAGATCGTGGTCAACAGCACGGCGTATGGCGGCGGGGGGATCTTCCACTTTCAGGCGGCGACGGCGGCGCGGGCGCCGGCCAGCGAGTACGTCTTCATCCACGAGTTCGGCCATCATTTCGCCGGGCTGGGCGACGAGTACTACACCTCCCCGGTCGCCTATCAGACGGGGGCGCCGGTGAAGGTGGAGCCCTGGGAGCCCAACCTCACCGCTCTGCACGACCCGGCCGCGCTCAAGTGGGGCGACCTGGTGGAGCCCGGGACCCCGATCCCCACGCCCTGGCCCAAGGCCGAGTACGAGGCGCTGAGCGGCGAGATCCAGGCCGCGCGGCAGCGGCTGCTGCAGCAGGGCGCGCCGGCGGCGGCGATGGACTCCCTCTTCCGGGTCCAGCGAGCCCGGGAGCGGGCCTATCTCGCCACGGGGCCGTACGCCGGCAAGGTGGGCGCCTTCGAGGGCGCAGGGTACGAGGCGACCGGCCTCTACCGCCCCCAGCTCGACTGCATCATGTTCAGCCGGAACCCGGTCGGCTTTTGCCGGGTCTGCGGGCGGGCGATCGAGAAGGTGATCAACCTCTACAGCGATGGCCAATGAAGCGGCGGCCGCGGCCCGCGCCGAGGCGGCGAGCGGCGGATCCAGCTCCGGCGCCTGACACATTGCTCCGTCGCAGTGGACCTGCCCGCGGAGCCTCGGTGCCCGCAGCGCACGCGCGATACGTCAGGCGCATGTGAAGGTGCGTCGCATGGAAACCATCACCTTCGACGACTTCCTCAAGGTCGAGCTCCGGGTTGGCAAGATTGTCGCTGCCAAGGAGGCCATTGGCGTAAGGAAGCCAGCTTACGCTCTACGCGTGGACTTTGGAGAAGAGATAGGAGTGCGAAAGTCAAGCGCACAGATAACGGCGCTCTACAAGCCGGAGGAATTGGTCGGCCGCCTGGTCGTTGCGGTTGTCAACCTTCCTCGCAAGCAGATCGGACCGCTTATGTCGGAGTGTTTGGTGACCGGCCTTCCCAACGAGAACGGGGACGTGGTCCTGTGCATTCCCGACAAGGCCGTACCTCTGGGGGCGAGGCTGCTGTGATGCGCCCAACGATTCGCTGAGGCGGAGCCGAGTCCGGTGGGCTCGGCCCCGAGGCCCGCCCGCTGCAGAAGTGGCCCGAGATACCGTGCACGTCCATCGTGTACGCGGAGCGCCGGACCGTCAGCCCGCCGCGGGCGTGGAGCGCGGCGCGGGAAGGGACGTAGCGCCGCGCGCCGGGTTTCCTTCTAGTCCAGCCGCATCCGCCGCAGCAACCCGCGGAACCGGCCGTCCTCCCGCACCCCATCGAAGAGCGGATCCACTCGCAGATAGGCGAGCCAGCCCCGCCGTTCCGACCAGACCCGCTCGAGCAGGGCGAACGCCGCGTCGTGGTCGCCCAGGGCCAGGTGGATCCGGGCGAGATCGGTGGGGGAGACATAGCGGCGAGCTTCCATCGCATGCATCTCGTGGCAGATGGCCTCCGCCTCCTCGCGCCGGCCCTGCAGGACCCGGAGGTGCCCCAGGGCGGCCAGCGCCGGCGTGTCCTCCGGCGCCAGGGCCAGCGCCTCGCGCAGGGCCTGCTCGGCCCCGTCCAGCCACCCCGCCTGGAGCTGGAGCAGGCCCAGCAGGAGGTGGGTCTCGCTCTGCTCCGGGTTCATCACGATGGCGCGCCGCACGTGCTCGATGCCGGCCGCCGGCTCTCGCGCATAGGCGAACAGCCAGCCGTAGCTCCGCCGGATGGACACCGAAGCCGGATCCAGCTCCACCGCGAGGCGAGCCTCCCCGAGCCCCTCCCTGACCCGCCCCATGGCCGAGAGGTACCAGGAGTACCACTGGCGGGCGGTGGGGTAGCGCGGGTTAAGCTCGATCGCCCTCCGATAGTGATACCCGGCCGCGTCCCAGTCCCAGTCGTGGATGAACCGGACCCAGCCCAGGGAGGTGTGAGCCTCGGCCAGGGTATCATCGAGCGCCAGCGCCTTCTGGGCCAGTTCCCGGGCCCGGTTCAGCCCCTCGGCCACGGGCGCCGCCCGGTAGTCCACCCCGAGGGCATAGGCATCCGAGAGCCCGCTGTACGCCAGGGCGTAGCCTGGGTCCTCTTCGATCGCCGCCTGGAAGTGCTGGATGGCCTCGGCTGTTCCCTCGGGGGTGCGCTTGTTCCAGCAGTAGCGACCCTTGAGGTAGAGGGCGTAGGCCCGGGGGTTCTCCGTGTAACGCCGCGGGGTGAAGTCGCGAGCGGGGCCCAGGGGGCCGCCCCGGATCGTTCGCACGATGGTGCGCGCGATCTCGTCCTGGATCGCGAGCAGATCCGCGGCCTCCCGATCGTAGCGCTCCGACCACACCAGCCGGCCCGCCGCCGTATCGGTGAGCTGCGCGGTGATCCGGAGTCGGTTCCCGATCCGCCTCACGCTGCCTTCCAGGATCAGCTCGACGCCGAGCAGCGCGCCGATGGCCCGGGCGTCGTGCCGGGATCCTTTGAGCGCGAAGACCGAGCTGCGAGAAGCCACCCGGAGATCAGGCACCTGCGCCAGCGCGGTGATCAGCTCGTCGGTGAGGCCGACGCTCAGGTACTCGTTCTCCTGGTCGGCGCTCGAGTTCTCGAACGGAAGCACCGCGATGGCGCAGCTCGGCTCGCGGGTCCGGGCCGGCAGCACGTCGGGCGTGAGGCCGGCGAGCGGGGTGGCGAGCGCCTCGCCGAACGCTGCGGTGGTCGGGAACCGCTGGGCCGGATCCTTCGCCAGCGCCCGCATCACGACCTGCTCGATCGCGAGTGGCAGCTCTGGTCGCCGGGCGCGGAGCGGGGGAGGCGGCTCGGTCACGTGGCGGGACATGACACTCCGCGCCCCACCCGCAAAGGGCGGCTCGCCGGCCAGCATCTCGTACAGCACGCAGCCCAGACTGTACTGATCCGACCGGCCATCGAGCTCCCGCTCGCCGCTCGCCTGCTCCGGGCTCATGTAGGCCGGCGTCCCGACCGCCAGGCCGGGTTCGGTGACCGGGTCGCGGGGGTCGTCCCCTGCGAGGGCACCCCGCGCCACTCCGAAATCGGTCACCAGCGCACTCCCTTCGTGAAGATCGGAAGAGC
>JBBIMQ010000195.1:0-5561 GCA_037444345.1 Gemmatimonadota bacterium
CGCGTCCGGGCGCTAGCGTAGGCGGCCGGCACCGGGCGGGGGCGGGGGCGGGCGTGAGCGGGCGGAACTGGCGGGCAACTCGAGGGGCTCCGGTGTCAGGCAGCGGGAGAGTCTGGACTGGCCAAGATAAAGCAGGACAAGAGGTTTTGACAATCGCCGCCGGCTCCGATACCTTCTGGCGTGACCCACGACTCCTGGCTGGACGCGGTGCGGTTCGGGCCCGACGGGCTGGTGGTCGTGGTGGCTCAGGAGGTCCGGAGCGGGGATGTCCTGATGGTGGCGTGGGCCAACCGGGACGCGCTCCGGCAGACCAGCGCCACGGGGCTGGCACACTACTGGAGCCGAAGCCGGCAGGCGATCTGGCGCAAGGGCGAGACCTCGGGCCACGAGCAGCGGGTGCGGGAAATCCGGCTCGACTGCGACGGCGACGCGGTGCTGTATCGGGTCGAGCAACGCGGCCCTGCCTGCCACACGGGCACGCCCACCTGCTTCGCTCGTCGTGCCACCCCTGAGGGACAGCTGGCGGATGACCCGGATCCGGGCGGGCATCTGTTGAGCCGGCTCGCGGCCACGGTGGCACGCCGGGCGGCCGAGCGGCCTGCCGGATCGTACACCGTCTCCCTCCTCGAGCGCGGCCTCCCCAAGATTGCACAGAAGCTGGGGGAGGAGGCGGTGGAGGTCGTGGTCGCCGCCACCGGGGAGGCGCCGGACCGGCTCGCCTCCGAGGCGGCCGATTTGCTGTATCATCTGCTCGTGCTGCTTCAGGCGCGGGGCGTGCCGCTGGCGCAGGTCTGGGCGGCGCTCGCGGAACGGGAGAAGCCCTAGGCGCCGGACGACGCGCACATGCCGTTCGTTCATCTCCACACCCATTCCGAGTACTCGCTGCTCGACGGCGCCAACCGGATTCCCGAGCTGGTCGCGCACGTGCAGGCGCTGGGCATGGACAGCCTGGCCGTCACCGATCACGGCAATCTGCACTGTGCCTGGACCTTCTACGAGGAAGCTCGGGCCCGGGGGCTGCGCCCCATCCTGGGTTTCGAGGCCTACCTCGCGTTCGGCCCCCGCACCTCGATGCAGAAGCCGCCCGGGGCGCCGGCCGCGTACAGCCATCTGGTGCTCCTGGCGCGGAACCGGACCGGCTACCGGAATCTGGTCCGCCTCGCCTCGATCGGCTACCTGGAGGGGTTCTACCGGCGCCCCCGGATTGACCGGGAGGTGCTGGCGCAGTACGCCGAGGGTCTGGTGGGGCTCGCCGCCTGCCTTTCCGGCGAGATCGCGCTCTGGCTCCGCCAGGGCAACTACGACGAGGCCCGACGCTCCGCCGAGTGGTTCGCCCGCGTCTTCGGCGAGGGCAACTTCTGGCTCGAGGTGCAGCAACATGGGATCCCCGACGAGGCGCGGGTGAACCAGGGGATGTTTCGCCTGGGCCAGGAACTCGGACTGGGGGTGGTGGCGACCAACGACGCCCATTACCTGCGGCGGGAGGACGCCGAAGCGCACGACGTGCTGCTCGCGATCGGCACCGGCGCCGAGCTGGACGATCCCAAGCGGTTCCGCTTCACGGGTGCCGAGTCGTACGTCAAGAGCGAAGCCGAGATGGCGGCACTCTTCCCCGACCACCCGGAGGTGCTGGCCAACACCCAGGTGGTGGCCGACCGCTGCGAGTTCAGCTTCGAGAAGAAGTATTTCGTTCCCGAGTTCCCCCGTCCCCCGGGCTACCAGTCGGACGAGGCCCTGCTCGAGGACCTGGCCCGCCGGGGGGCAGAGGCCCGCTACGGGGTCCCGCTCCCCGAGCCGGTCGCCAGCCGGCTGGCCTACGAGCTGTCGGTGATCAACCGCGCCGGGTACGCGGGCTATTTCCTGATCGTCCAGGACTTCATCGCGGCGGCGCGCGCCCGAGGCATCCCGGTGGGGCCGGGTCGCGGCTCGGCGGCCGGTTCGCTCGTGGCGTATGCGTTAGGCATCACCAACGTGGATCCGCTCCGGTTCGACCTGCTCTTCGAGCGCTTCCTCAACCCCGAGCGGGTCTCCATGCCGGACATTGACGTGGATTTCTGCTTCGAGCGCCGGGGCGAGGTGATCGAGTACGTGCGGGAGCGCTACGGGCGGACCAGTGTCGGGCAGATCATCACCTTCGGCACCCTCAAGGCCCGGGCGGCCGTCAAGGACGTGGCCCGCCTGCTCCGGATTCCGCCCGGCGAGGCGGACCGACTCACCAAGTTGATCCCCTCCGGGCCCGCCTTCCAGCTCGGGATCGGCGAGGCGCTGGAACGGGTCGCCGAGTTGCGCGAGCTGGTGGCGGCCAGCCCGCAGTACCAGCAGTGCGTCCAGCTCGCCTCACGGATCGAGGGGATCGCGCGCCACGCCTCGGTGCACGCCGCCGGGGTGGTGATCGCCCCGGGCCCGCTGCACGAGTACGTGCCGGTCTGCACCGCACCGGCCCGGGGCTCGGGGGGAAGCGAGGGCGACGACGCCATCATCACTCAGTACGAGATGGGTCCGCTCGAGCAGGTCGGCATGCTCAAGATGGACCTGCTCGGCCTCAAGACCCTCACCGTGATCCATGACGCCGTGCGGACCATCGCGGAGCGACACGGCACGGCGGTGGACGTGGACCGGCTGGACCTCGACGACCCCCGGGTCTACCAGCTCCTGCGGCAGGGCCGCACGGCCGGCATCTTCCAGTTCGAATCGCCGCTGGCGACCGAGACGCTGCGCAACATGAAGTGCGACCGGTTCGACGACCTGGTCGCCTGCAACGCGCTCCTCCGGCCTGGCCCCCTCGACGCAGGGATGCACCTGGTCTTCATCCGGCGCAAGCTGGGCCTCGAGGAGGTCCGCTACCCCCACCCGTTGCTCGAGGAGGTTCTCAAACCCACCTACGGCGTCATCACCTATCAGGAACAGGTGATGCGGATCGCCAACATCCTGGCCGGGTACTCGCTCGCGGAAGCCGATGTGCTGCGCAAGGCAGTGGGGAAGAAGGACCAGGAGCTGATTGACCGCGAAGTGGGCCGCTTCATCGCGCGCGCAGTCGCCAACGGCGTCGCGCCCCGGCTGGCGGAAGAGCTGGGGAGCCAGATCAAGACCTTCGGCCGGTACGGCTTCAACAAGTCGCACTCCGTCGCCTACTCGCTGCTCTCCTACCAGACCGCCTGGCTCAAGACCTATTACCCGGCCGAGTTCATGGCGGCCCTGCTCTCCTCGGAAATCGGGAACACCGACAAGGTGGTCCAGTACATCAACGAGGCACGAGAGCTGGGCCTCGAGGTGCTGCCGCCGGACGTGAACGAATCGGGGTTCAAGTTCACGGTGACGGGCGATCGGCGGATCCGCTTCGGGCTGGGGGCGGTGCGCAACGTGGGTCGCGGGGCCATCGAGTCCATTCTGGCCGCGCGCCGCGCCGGCCGCTTCACCTCGCTGGCCGATTTCGCCGGGCGGGTGGATCTGCGGCTCTGCAACAAGCGGGTCCTCGAGTCGCTCATCGCGGCTGGCGCGCTCGACTCCCTGGCCGGACACCGGGCCCAGCTCGCGGCCGCCCTGGACGAGGTGCTCCGCGAAGCCCAGCTCGTGCAACAGGAGCGGGAAGCTGGCCAGGCCTCGCTCTTCGGCGAGGCGGCGCCGCCGTCCCGCCCCCGGGGCGAGGCGCTCCCCGAGGTGCCGCCTTGGAGCGAGGCGGAACGGCTGGCCCGGGAGAAGGAAGTCCTCGGCTTCTTCATCTCGGGCCACCCCCTCGAGCGCTTCCGGGCGGAGGTCGAGGTCTTCGGGACCCGCACCACGGCAACCTTGGGCCAGTGGAGCGAGCATCAGGTCAGCATCGCCGCGGTGGTCACCCAGGTGCGCCGCCTGATTTCGAAGAAGACCGGCAAGGAATACGCTCGGCTGGTTCTGGAGGACTTCCACGGGACGGCGGAGGCGATTGTCTTCCCCGAGAACTGGGCCCGGCTCAACCAGATCGTGCGTCCCGACCTGGCCTTGCTCCTCACCGGCGGCTACAGCGCTCGCGACCGCGACGAGGAGCGGGCGCCGTTCGTAGTCGAGAGCGCCCGCCCGCTCGAAGACCTGAAGCAGACCGGCGCGCTGGGGCTCGCGATGCGGTGGGTGCTCGCCGAGGCACCGACACCCGAGCAGCTTCGCCAGGCTGCGGCCCTGCTCAGCGCGCACCCGGGTCCGGTGCCGGTCTATATTGAATGGAGCGACGGGAACGGCGAGCGCCTCCGGGCGCGCTCCCGGCGCATCCGGGTGGCCCTCGACGAGGACCTGCTCCGCGAGCTCCGCCGCCTGCTCGGGGCCGAGCGCGTGGGGTTCGTGCGAGCCGGGGAGCCGCCCGGCGACCGCTAGGGCAGCCCGGGCTCGACCCCGGCCGCGAGGGAGGGTGCCCCTTCCCGAGCTTCGAGGCCCACACCGACGAGAACCCGCCATGGCCACCGTCTACGCCCTGGAGTTCGAGAAACCGCTGATGGAGCTGGAGAAACAGATCGAGGACCTCCACCGGCTGGGGGAGGAGCGCCAGCTCGACGTCGCCGAGGAGGCCCGGTTGCTCCAGGTGAGGCTCAACACCCTGCGGGAACAGATCTACCGGAATCTGACCCCGATGCAGCGGGTCCAGGTGGCCCGCCACCCGCGGCGACCCTACACCCTCGACTATCTGAGCACCATCTTCACGGATTTCATCGAGCTGCACGGCGACCGACTCTTCCGCGACGACCCCGCGATCGTGGGGGGCTGGGCCCGGCTGGGCGGCGTCTCGGTCATGGTGATCGGCCACCAGAAGGGGCGCGACACCAAGGAGAATCTCAAGCGCAACTTCGGCATGGCCCACCCCGAGGGGTATCGCAAGGCGCTCCGCCTGATGAAGCTCGCCGCCAAGTTCAACGCCCCGGTCATCACCCTGATCGACACGCCCGGCGCCTATCCCGGCCTGGGCGCCGAAGAACGGGGCCAGTCGGAGGCGCTGGCGCGCAACATTCTCGAGATGGCAGCACTGCCCACCCCGATCGTGACCGCGGTCATCGGGGAGGGCGGTTCGGGAGGCGCGCTCGCGCTCGGGGTGGCCGACCGCATTCTCATGCTGGAGAACTCGGTCTACTCCGTGATCTCGCCCGAGGGCTGCGCTGCCATCCTCTGGAAGGACGCGGCCCAGCGCGAGCGGGCCGCCGAGGCGCTCAAGCTCACCGCCCAGGACCTGCTCCGGTACAAGTTGATTGACGAGATCGTCCCGGAGCCGCTCGGCGGAGCGCATCTCGACCCGGACGCCACCGGCGAGGCGCTCCGGGAGGCCCTGGTGCGCCACATGAACGAACTCCGCAAGGTCCGGCCCGAGAAGCTGGTGCGCCGCCGAGCCGAGAAGTACGCGGCGATGGGCGTGTTCACCGAGGCGTGATGGCCCAGACCGTCGAGGTTCGCTTCAAGGGCACCCGGCGCGGGTTCTTCGTCTGGTCGGACGATCAGCATCCCCTCCACCTCCAGGAAGCCGTCGTCGTCGAGGTGGAGCGGGGCCAGGACTTAGGCCTGGTACATTCCAGCGGCGAGGTGGCGCTCCGCAAGTGGGGCGGCAAGGC
>JBBIMQ010000196.1:0-5552 GCA_037444345.1 Gemmatimonadota bacterium
CAGGCTGCCGTCCCCGCGGTCGCGGTGGCCCGCGACACCGGCACGGCGATCCTCGCCCGGGACGGCACGCCGATCCGCCGCTTCGGCCCGTTCAGCTCGTATTCGCTCGCGGGTGGGCTCGTCGCTGGCTCGGGCGGAACGCGCGGGGACACCGTCGTCGCCGCCCTCGCGGGCCCCTGCCATGACCAGTGCGTCGGTCACGATGAGCCCCTGGAAGCCGAGCTCGTGCCGGAGCCGCTGGAGGATGGGAGGCGACAGCGTGGCCGGGCGCCCGGTCGGATCGAGCGCCGGGTAGGCGACATGCGCCGTCATGATCGAACCCACGCCGGCGGCGATGGCGGCCCGGAAGGGGACCTCATCGGTCGCTTGCAGGGTCGCCGCGTCCGCTTCGACGCATGGGAGCCGGTCGTGCGAGTCGCCGGTGGTCCGCCCGTGACCGGGGTAGTGCTTGGCGCAGGCCATCACCCCCGCGGCCTGACAGCTCCGGACCCAGTCGGCGACCGCGGCACCGGCCCGCGCCGGGTCCTCGTCGAAGGCACGGGTCTGGACGATGGGATTGGCGGGCTCGAGGTCCAGGTCGGCCACCGGGGCCAGCACCCAGTTGAGGCCGAGCTCCCGGGCTTCCCGGCCGGTGACGCCGCCGGCCCAGCGAACGACGCCGGGATCGCCGAGCCAGGCCAGCGCCCGCGGCGGCGGGCATTCGGTGGCCCCCCGGGCCTGCTGACCCGCCCCGCGTTCCAGATCGGCCCCCAGGAAGAGAGGCCGGCCAGCTTGCTGGCGGAGCCGGGCTGCGAGGGCTGCGACCTCGTCGCGTCGCGCTCCCGACGCGCCGAACACGAGGAACCCTCCCACCCCCAGCTCCAGGGCCCGGTCAATCGCCCGCTCCTCGGGGGCGAAGCCGGTCTCCGGCCGCCAGCGGAGGGCGGGGACCACCAGGCGGGCCGGGGTCACGGCGGGGTGATCTGGCCCAGGACGCGCGGGCCCCTGGCCCCGGTGGCGGCGGGCAGGTTGCCGGGTTGCCCGTGCACGGTGAGATAGCCCAGCAGCGCGAAGGCGACCGCTTCCTTGGCGGCGCCGTCGAAAAAGAGCTCGTCGAACCGGCGCAAGGGATACCCCGCCCCGCCGATCAACTCGGCGAGCCGCTGGTGCAGGACCGGGTGCCGGACCCCGCCGCCTGACACGACCACCTCAGGGGCGCCGGGCACCCACCGGCGGAGGGCCGCCGTCACGCTCCGGGCCGTGAGCTCCACCGCGGTCCGCACCCCGTCCGGACCAGGCGCCTCCCGGTGGATCAGCTCGGCGGTCGCGGCACCGAAGTGCTCCCGCCCCGTGCTCTTGGGCGGCGGGCGAGTGAAGTAGGGATCGGCCAGCAGGCCCTCGAGCAGGGGCTCGTTCACCCGACCGGAGGCGGCGAGCAGCCCGTCGCGATCGAAGGGGAGCGAGGGATTGACCAGCCGCGCCACCGCATCGAGCAGCGCCACCCCGGGCCCGGTGTCGAAGCCGAACGCCCCGTCCTCCACTGCCCGCCGCGGCACGTAGGTGAGATTGGCCATCCCACCCAGGTTGAGCAGCACCCGAGGATGGTCGGGAGACCCGAAGAGCAGGACGTCGGCGATCGGAACCAGCGGCGCCCCCTGGCCGCCCGCGGCGACGTCGCGAGCGCGGAAGTTGCTCACCACCCGAACCCCGAATCGCTCCGCAAGCTCCGCCGCCTCGCCCAGCTGCCAGGAGACCGCGGGCGGCTCGTGCCAGATGGTCTGGCCGGGAAACGCGATGAACGCCAGGTCGGAGGCTCGGGCCCGGGCGCGGGCCAGTAGCTCCTCCACCGCTTCGGCGGCCCAGCGGGCGAGGTCGGTATGGAGCCGCGCCAGGGCGCGGGTCTCGCCCCGCTCGATGGCCTCGAGAATCGCCCGCCGCTCGGCGGCCGAGTACGGGCGGGAGCTGAAGTGGACCAGCTCGGCCCGGGTGGGGCCGTCGAAACGTGCCAGGGCCGCGTCCACGCCGTCGAGCGAGGTACCTGACATGATCCCCACCGCCAGCGCGGGTCGCTCGGTCATGAGGCCGGCACGGGCGGAGGATCACCGATGACCGGACGGAGCCGGCCCTGATGCGCCTCGAGCAGGCGCTCCGCCGCTTCCCGGTCCACTCCCCGGCGCAGCATGACGATCGCCGTCTTCACCCGGCCCCCGGCCTGGGCCAGCGCGGCCCGGGCCTCGTCGCGGGACACCCCGGCCACTTCCATGAGAATCCGCTCGCCCCGATCGGTGAGCTTCTCGTTCCAGGCCTGGAGATCCACCATCAGGTTCCCGTAAGTCTTGCCCAGGCGAATCATCGCACCGGGCGTCAGCATGGTGAGCACCAGCTTGCCCGCGGTCCCCGCCTTGAGCCGGGTGGAGCCGGTGAGGGCTTCCGGGCCGACCAGCACGGTGATGCAGGCGTCGCAGGTCTCCTGGAGAACGGGGGGCGGCGCCGAGCAGGAAACCAGCACGGTCTTCGCGCCGCGCGCCTGGGCCCGGCCGAGCGCCGCCCGGACAAACGGGGTGGTGCCGCTCGCGGCGATTCCGACCACCACATCGTCAGGCCCGACCCCGTGGGCGTCCATCTCGGCGATGCCGGCATTCACATCGTCCTCCGCGCCCTCCACCGACCGGAGCATGGCACGGGGCCCGCCCGCGATGATACCCACGACCATGGCGGGATCGCTGCCAAAGGTGGGCGGACATTCCGCTGCGTCCAGCACCCCGAGCCGGCCGCTGGTCCCCGCCCCGACGTAGAGCAGGCGTCCCCCCGCGCGGAACGCCGCTTCCAGGAGCTCGATCACCCGGGCGATCTCCTCCCGCGCCCGGGCCACCGCGGCGGGCACGGTGGCGTCCTCCGCGGCAAGCAGATCCACGATCTCGAGCGCCGAGGCCTGGTCAATCCCTTCGGTGCGCGGATTCCGGCGCTCGGTGAGGCGCGGATCCAGAAAGGAGTCGTTCATCCGGGATTGGTGGCGAGGGAATGGAGCGATAAATTAGGGGTGCCTGCAGCCGTCCGGCAACGCAGCCGTCCGAACTCCCCGAGGTCCACCTTGCACCACGCGCTTTCCGCCCGCGCGCTCGGGCTTGCGATCGTCTGGCTGGGCGCCTGCGCGGCCCCGCCACCGACGGTCATTACCCCCCCCAGCGCCGCCCCACCCGCCGCCCGGATCCATCCCGCCTGGCCGCTCCGGGGCACCGCTCGCGTCGCGACCGGGCGCCAGGCGATGGTCGTCTCCGGAAGCCCGATCGCGAGCGAGGTCGGCCGCCGCATCCTCCAGGCCGGAGGGAACGCCGTGGATGCCGCCGTGGCGGTGGGATTCGCCCTGGCCGTGGTCCATCCGGAGGCCGGTAACCTGGGCGGTGGCGGGTTCATGCTGGTCCGGATGGCAGACGGTCTCACTGCGGTGCTCGACTACCGCGAAACTGCCCCGAGCCGCGCCAGCCGCGACATGTACCTCGACCGCGCTGGCCGGCCCACCGACCTGAGCCAGCTCGGCCACCTCGCCGCCGGCGTGCCCGGCTCGGTGGCGGGACTGGTCGAAGCCCACCGGCGCTTCGGGCGGCTCCCCTTTCGCGAGGTGATCGAGCCCGCCATCGTCCTGGCCCGCGACGGCTTCATCGTGGACGACTACCGCAGCCGCTCGATTGACGGGCACCGGGCGGCCCTGTACCTGTTTCCGGCCTCCCGCCGCTACTTCCTCCCCGACGGGCAGGCCCCCCCACCCGGGTCCCGCCTGGTCCAGACCGACCTGGCCCGCACCCTGATGGCCATCCGGGACAGCGGCGCCGCTGGCTTCTATCGCGGCTGGGTGGCCGACTCGATCGTGGCCGAGATGGAGCGCGGCGGCGGGCTCATCAGTCATGAGGACCTGGCCCGCTATCGGGCCGAATGGCGGGAGCCGATCCGGATCAGCTATCGGGGCCACACCGTCCTCTCGGTCCCGCCCGCCTCCTCCGGCGGCACCACGCTCGCCCTGATTCTCAACATCATGGAGGGCTGGGACCCGCTCCCGCCCTTCGGCTCGCCGCAGTTGCTCCATCGCGAGGCCGAGGCAATGCGCCGGGCCTTCACCGACCGGAACGTGTACCTGGGGGACCCGGCGTTTGTCCGGATGCCGCTCGACCGGCTGCTCTCGAAAGCCTATGCCGCGAGTCTCCGGAGCCAGATTGATCTCACTCGGGCAACCCCCACCCCGCCCTTCGATCCGCGGCTCCGCGACGGAGGCGCCACCACGCACTACTCGGTAGTGGACCCGGAGGGCAACGCCGTGAGCTGTACCACCACGCTCAACGACAGCTACGGGAGCCACGTGGCGGTATCGGGGGCGGGCTTCCTGCTCAACGACGAGATGGACGACTTCGCCACGGCGCCCGGCAAGCCTAACATCTACGGCCTGATCCAGGGTGAAGCCAACGCCATCGAGCCGGGCAAGCGCATGCTCTCGGCGATGACGCCGAGCATCGTGCTGGACCCCTCAGGCCGGCTCTTCCTGATCGTCGGGACGCCGGGCGGCCCGACGATCATCACGCAGGTCTATCACGTCATTTCCAACGTGATCGACCACCAGATGTCGCTCGCCGAGGCGGTCGAGGCGCCGCGCATGCATCACCAGGCCCTCCCCGACTCGATCCGGGTGGAGCGGGACGGCTTCTTGCCCGAGACGCTCCAGGCCCTCGCGGCGATGGGCCACGGGATCCAGGTCCGGACCCGGTGGGGCGACGTGGAGGCGATCATGCGAACCCCGGAGGGGTGGGTCGGGGTGTCGGATCCGCGCCTGGGGGGAGGCGGGGCGGGCTTCTAGGCACAGGGGGCTGAGCGAGCCGGCCACGCCTTGCGCCTGGCCCGACACGCTCCCCCAGCCGCTCTGGCGGTTGCCGGCTGCCTGCCACCGGACAGCCAGATGGCGCCCCTGGCGCGACGGGCCGGGAAGCCCGCCGCGCCCGAAGCGCCGGCCCGTCAGCGCACCACGGCGAAGTCGGCCGACAGGGTCATGGTGACCTTGTTGCCGGGGGCCACCACCACGTCGCGATCGGCCGTCTGCACCGCCACCGCGGTGCCCGCCGCGCCCCCCACGATACCGCCCACGATCGCGCCCGTCTTCCCACCGATCACCTTGCCGGCGATGGCACCGGCCGCGGCCCCGCCTCCCACCCGGGCCGCGCCACCGGCAGTCACTCCCTGCCCCACCAGCGCGTGCTCCACGTCCTTGGTGCCGGCATAGCCCGCGATCGCGTAGCTCTTGCCGTTGATCTCGACCTCGCTCGCCTCGAGCCGGATGCTGCCGTCCTTGTCGCTCTTGCTCTTGGCCGGCTCCAGCTTCACTACCCGGAAGGTCACGACCGATCCGGCCGGAATGGCGACCCGGCCGCTCGCATCCTTCACGTCGGTCGCGACCGTGGCGTGGAAGGTGGTCTTGCCCGCCTCGTCATGCCGCGAGTGCAGGCTGTCGCTCGCAGCGAGCGCAACCTGGGTGCCGGCGCCCACCGTCACCGCGACCGGCTTCGCCGCGGGGGCCGGTGCCGCGGGCGCCG
>JBBIMQ010000197.1:0-5547 GCA_037444345.1 Gemmatimonadota bacterium
GCCAGCCGGTGGAGTTCGGCACAGTCCTGTTCCGGGTGGATCCCCATGGGTGAGGCAACCTCGGCGGCCCTGCATCCGCCTTTCAACTTCAAGCAGGCCATCTCGCAGATGGTGCAGCGAAACGGCTCCGACCTCCTGCTCAAGGTGGGCCGGCCACCCACCATCCGCGTGAACGGCGAACTGGCGTCGCTGGACATGCAGCCGCTCAAGCCGGAAGATCTGAAACTCCTGGCCGAGCAGATCATGACCCCGCGCCAGGTGAAGGAATTCGCGGAGAAGAAGGAGGCGGACTTTGCGATCGGCGTGCCGGGCGTGGGGCGATTCCGCACCAACATCTACCAGCAACGGGGCACCCTCGCCTTCGCCTTCCGGGCCATTCCCTACGAGGTGAAGACAATCCGGGAGCTGTCGCTGCCCGAGGTGCTGGAGGAGATCGCGCTCAAGCCACGGGGGCTGGTGCTGGTGACCGGCGTGACGGGATCGGGGAAGTCCACCTGCCTGTCGGCCATGATCAACCACGTGAATCACAACCGGCGGGTCAACATCATCACGATCGAGGACCCGATCGAGTTCCTGCATCGCGACGTGATGGCCAACATCTCGCAGCGGGAGGTGGGGAGCGACACCCTCTCGTTTCACACCGCCCTCCGCCACGTGCTGCGGCAAGATCCGGACGTGATCCTGATCGGCGAGATCCGCGACATGGAGACGCTGGATACCGCGCTCAAGGCGGCGGACACCGGGCACCTGGTGTTTTCCACCCTGCACACGACCGACGCGACCCAGACCATCAACCGGATCATCTCGTTCTACCCGCCGCACCAGCACCAGGAGGTGCGGATGCTCCTGTCCACCGCGCTGCAGGCGGTGATCTCGCTCCGGTTGGTGCCGCGCAAGGACGGGAAAGGCCGGGTGCCGGCGGCGGAAGTGCTGATCAACACGGCGGCCGTGGCGGACAACATCCGGGACATCGAGAAACAACTCAATATCCCCGACCTCATCGCCGAGGGCACCGAGGCGTACGGGATGCAGTCATTCGACCAGTCGCTCATGAAGTGGTACAAGGACGGGGTGATCTCCTACGAGAGCGCGCTCTTCTACTCCACCAATCCCAGCGAGTTCGCCCTCCGCGCGAGCGGCATCAGCGCGGCGAGCGATCGCACCTTCAGCGGGATCAGCGACGCCCCGGCCGGTCTCGCCCGGGACCTCACGCCCTGATGTTCAAGAAGGTGCTGATTGCCAACCGCGGGGAGATCGCCCTGCGGGTCATCCGCGCCTGCCGGGAGCTGGGGATCCAGACGGTGGCGGTGTACAGCGAGGCCGACCGCGAGTCGCTCCATGTGCGGTTCGCCGATGACGACGTCTGCATCGGCCCGCCCCCCAGCCGCCAGTCGTACCTCAAGATCCCCGCGATCATCGCCGCGGCCGAGATCACCGGAGCCGACGCCATCCATCCGGGCTACGGCTTTTTGGCCGAAAATGCCGAGTTCGCCGATACGGTGACCGCCTCGGGCCTGGTCTTCATCGGCCCCACCGGCGACCAGATCCGCCAGATGGGCGACAAGGCTACCGCCCGCAAGCTGGCGCAGGAAGCTGGGGTGCCGGTGGTGCCCGGGACGCCGGGGACGGTGCAGGACCTGGATGAGGCGCTGGGGTTCGCCGAGGAGATCGGGTTCCCGGTCATCATCAAGGCCACGGCCGGGGGCGGCGGGAAGGGGATGCGGGTCGCTCACGACGCGGAGCAGTTCGAGCAGGTCTTCTCGCTGGCGCAGAACGAGGCGCTGGCGGCGTTCGGCAACGGCGAGGTCTACGTGGAGAAGTACCTGGCCCGGCCTCGCCACGTCGAGATCCAGGTGGTGGGCGACAAGCACGGCACCGTGAAGCACTTCGGCGAGCGGGACTGCTCGGTCCAGCGCCGCCACCAGAAGCTCATCGAGGAGAGCCCCAGCCCGGCCCTGACCCCCGCGCTCCGGGCGGCGATGGGGGAGGCCGCGGTACGGCTGGCCGAGCGGATCGGGTATATCGGCGCCGGCACCCTGGAGTTCCTGCTGGACGAGAGCGGGGAGTTTTACTTCATGGAGATGAACACCCGCATCCAGGTGGAGCACCCGGTCACCGAGCAGGTGACGAGCTTCGACCTGGTGAAGGAACAGATTCGCGTGGCGGCAGGCGAGCCGATCAGCTTCCGGGGCAACGGGACCCGGCTCCGGGGGCACGCGATCGAGTGCCGCGTCAACGCCGAGGATCCCTACCGCAACTTCCAGCCCAGCCCGGGCACGATCACCGCGTATCACCCGCCCGGCGGCCCCGGGATCCGGCTGGACACCCACGTGTACGCCGGCTACACGGTGCCGCCCTACTACGACTCCTTGCTCGCGAAGGTCATTGCCTACGGGAACAGCCGGGAGGAAGCCCTGGCGCGGATGGGACAGGCGCTGGAGAGCTTCATCATCGAGGGGGTGACCACCACCATTCCCTTCCTCGTCCGGATCATCCGCCACCCCGAGTTCGCGGCGGGCCTGGTGGACACCAAGTTCCTGGAACGGCACCCGGAACTCCTGACGCCCGAGGCATGAGGCTGGACGTCCTCTTCACCCCGCGCGGCCTCACGGCAGGGGAGGTGCAGGGCCGCACGGTGTTCGTGGTGGATGTGCTCCGCGCGTCCACCACTATCTGCGCGGCGCTGAGCCACGGCGCGCGGGCGGTGGTACCGGCGGCCTCCACCGAGGAGGCGCTGCGCCTGGCCCAGACCCTGGGCACTGACGACGTGCTGCTGGCGGGGGAGCGGAACTGCAAGCCCATCCCCGGGTTCGCGCTGGGGAATTCCCCGGCGGAGATGAAGCCCGAGGTGGTGCGGGGCAAGACCGTGATTCTCACGACCACCAACGGGACCGGCGCGCTGCTCGGGGTGCAGGGCGCGGCCCGGGTGTGGGTGGCCGGTGCCGCCAACTTCGGCGCCGTGGGCCGGCGAGCCCGCGAGGTCTGGGAGCAGGACCACGATCTGGTGATCCTGTGCGCCGGCCGGGAGCACCACTTCGCCCTGGAGGACGCCTACTGCGCGGGCCGGCTGGTCGAGGCCGCCCTGGGGGGGGCCAGGGGGCGCCAGGGCCTGAGCGACGCCGCGATCGCGGCCCTCGATCTGGTCCGTCGCTACGGCCGCCGCTGGGAGCGCCCCCTGCTCTCCAGCCGGGCGGGCCAGGAGCTGGTCGAGCTGGGCCTGCGGGACGACGTTCTGGACGCCGCCCGGCCTGACGCCTACCCCGTGCTCCCCCACTTCCACGAACGGCGGATCACGGTGCCAGATTCCATGTCATGACGGCGGAAAGTCGGCGGCGGATCGGCGCCATCGTGGCGCTGGTGGCCGGTCTCTACGGGGCCGCGGCGTTGCTGCCGGTCCACCTCACCGGAGGAGCCGGCGAGTGGCTGGGCCGCACGCTGTGGCGGCTGCTTGGCCTGGGAGCGCTCGGAGTGCCGGCGCTCGGCCTGGGGCTGTTCCTTGCCGGATTCAACTGGCTCCCGCAACTCGACATGAAGCGGGTGGCGATCCTGGTCGCCGGACTCGCGATCCTGGCGCCCTACTTCGTGGGCGTGATCACCGGAGCCACTCCGGAAGCGTTCTACCAGCCCGGCCTCGGTCCCCGGCTGACCGGACTCCTCCCCGCCTTCCTCGCCTATTACATCCAGCAAGGGATCGGGGTGGCCGGAGCACTCCTGGTCGGGTTTCTCCTCCTCTCGGCGCTCACCATTCTTACCGTCGCCTGGCATCCGCTCCGCCGGCTGGAGCGCACCCCCCCGGGGACCGCGCCGGCCGGCAGCTCGCCCTCCTCGTCGGCTTCCCAGGCCCTCGCGGCGCTCAACCAGCGGGACGAACCCGCCCTCCCCGAGCCACCCCGCGAGCGCCGGCCCCGCCAGGCGCCCGTGCCCTCGAAGCCGGCAGGCCCGGTCCGGCAGGGGGACCCGGGTGACGACAGCGCCCTGCCTCCCCTCGAGCTGCTGGCCCATCCGCCCCGGCAGGACGCCGATGCCGGCGAGGCGGAGCTGGACCGCCTGGGGCAGGTCCTGCTCGAGACGCTGAGAACCTTCAAGGTGGATGGCAGCATCGCCGGCCGGACCACGGGACCGGTGGTCACCCAGTTCGAGGTGGTGCCGGCGCCCGGGGTCAAGGTGGGCCGGATCGCCGCGCTCGCCGACGACATGGCGATCACCATGCGGGCCCAGTCCATCCGGGTGGCGCCGATTCCCGGCCGCGGCGCCGTGGGGGTGGAAATCCCCAATCCGACCGCCCGCATCGTGATGCTCCGCGAGCTGCTGGAATCGCCCGAGTGGCAGGCCACCCGGGCGGCGCTGCCGATCGCGCTGGGCCGTGACCTGGAGGGCAAGCCGGTCATCGCCGATCTCACCAAGATGCCGCACCTCCTGATCGCGGGGGCGACGGGGTCGGGCAAGTCGGTGGCGATCAACACCCTGATCACCGGTCTGATCTACCGCCATACGCCAAAGCAGCTCCGGTTTCTGATGGTGGACCCCAAGATGGTGGAGCTGTCCATGTACAATGCGCTCCCCCATCTCCGCCACGCGGTGGTGACCAACAATCACGATGCCGCCCTCGCCCTGGGCTGGGCGGTGGAGGAGATGAACCGGCGCTACGCCCTCTTGCATGCCAACGGGGCCCGCAACCTGGCGGATTTCAACCGCAAGGCGGAGGAGGGCAAGCCCCTTCGCCATCCGCCGCGCGCCCGGCCCACCCTGGCCACGGTGGCGGCGGAGCCGCCGGACACGCCGCCCGAGCCGCCGGCGGTGGAGGAGTACCGGGATGGTCCGCTTCCCTTCATCGTGATGATCATTGACGAGCTGGCCGATCTCATGATGACGGTGCCGGGCGAAGTGGAGACGCCGCTGGCGCTGCTGGCTCAGAAGGCGCGGGCCATCGGGATCCACCTGGTGCTCGCGACCCAGCGGCCCTCGGTGAACGTCATCACCGGTCTCATCAAGGCCAACTTTCCCTGCCGGATCGCGTTCCGAGTGGCGTCGAAGGTGGACAGCCGCACGATTCTCGACCAGAACGGCGCCGAGTCGCTGTTAGGCAATGGCGACATGCTGTTCTTGCCGCCGGGCAAGAGCGAGCCGCTCCGCATTCAGGGCGCCTTCATCGGCACGGAGGAGACCGAGCGGGTCACGGCCTGGTTCAAGGAGCGGGTGGCGGCCCGGGTCCGGGCCGGCGAGCTCCCGGCGGCGGAGCCGGACATTCTCGAGATCATGCGCGCCAAGGCCGCGGAGGCCGAAGACAAGGCGGGAGCGGGGCTGGAAGGGGAGCGGGACCCGTTGTTCCGGGAGGCGGCCGAACTCTGCATCCAGAACCAGGGCGGTTCCACCTCGCTGCTCCAGCGCCGGCTGGCGATCGGCTACGGCCGGGCGGCGCGGATCATTGACCAGCTCTACCTGGCCGGCATCCTGGGGCCCCAGCCCCCGGGAAGCTCGAAGCCCCGCGAGGTGCTGATCGGGCTGGACCAGCTCGACGAGTACTGTGGTTGAGGCCGGGAAAACCCC
>JBBIMQ010000198.1:0-5545 GCA_037444345.1 Gemmatimonadota bacterium
GGGCTGCCAAGGAGGAGGGCATCTTCGTCGGAATGTCGTCAGGCGCGGCCCTGGCGGCCGTGGCCAAGAAGATCCCGGAGATGCGGCCCGGAAGCCGCGTGCTTACCTTTTGCTACGATACCGGCGAGCGGTATCTGTCGGTGGAGGGTCTGTTCTAGGGCGGCCGGGCCGGGCGCTCGCGCGGCTGCGGGTCCCGGCGGCCAGCCGAGGTCCCGCCGCTTCGCGGTCGCAGCCCTGTCCCAGCTGACTGGAGTGCTCCATGAGTCATCCCCGTCCCGCACTGGCTCTGGTCGCCGTCGTGGCCGGCGGGCTCCTCTGGGGGGCTCCGGCGCCGCGCCCTGGCCTCGAGATCACCGAGTGGACCGTTCCCTGGCCCAACACGCGGCCCCGCGACCCCTATCCCGGACCGGATGGCCGGGTCTGGTTCGTCGGCCAGACCGGGGATTACGTCGGCGTCCTGGATCCGGCGACAGGCGAGTTCAGGCGGTATGAGCTCGATCCCGGCACCGGCCCTCACAACCTGATCGTGGACGGGGATGGGGTGGTCTGGTACGCCGGCAACCGGAACGGCCTCATCGGGCGGCTCGACCCCAGGAACGGCCGGATCACGCGCTACCGGATGCCCGACCCCGGAGCGGGCGACCCCCATACCCTGGTCTTCGATCAGCGGGGCAACATCTGGTTCACCGTTCAGGCCGGCGGCATGGTCGGCAGGCTGGTGCCCGCGACCGGCCAGATCCGACTGGTGCGCGTGCCCACGCCGGGTGCGCGGCCGTACGGCATCGCGGTGGACTCCAGGGGCAGGCCCTGGTTCGCGCAATTCGGAACCAACAAGCTGGGAACCGTGGACCCGGAGTCCTTCGAGCTCGCCGAATACACCCTCCCCGACGGCGCCGCCCGGCCCCGGCGGATCGTGATCGGCCCCGACGATCGGGTGTACCTCGGGGACTACGCTCTGGGGCGCCTGTGGCGCTTCGATCCGCGGTCCAACGGGTTCACCAGCTGGCAAGACCCGGGGGGTGCCCGGTCGGGCCCCTACGCCATGTCAGGCGACGACCGCGGCCGCGTGTGGCTGGTGGAGACCGGTCTCCAGCCGAACCGTTTCGTCTCGTTCGACACCCGGACGGAACGCTTCGGCGATCCGGTCCCGATCACCGGGAGCGGCGGGATCGTGGTGCGTCACATGACCTTCGACGCCAAGAGCCGGAGCATCTGGTTCGGAACAGACGCGGGCACGATCGGACGGGCGGCGGTTCCCTGACCCGGGACAGTGCCGGGGGGCAGGGGCGGGGCGGGAGCCGCCTCCCCCCGCCCTCAACACCCGATCCGCTGGGTGCTCACCACGAAGTTGTCGAAGAAGCGTTCCTGGGCAGCGGGAGACCCGCCGTTCCAGTAGTTCTCGAGGAAGACGGCGTTGATCCCGTACCCGGTGTAGGCGCCGACCCAGTTCAGGTTCGATGCCCCGGCTTGCTGGACCCCGTCGATCCAGAACTCGAACACCCCGTTCAATTGCCCCGGATCGTTGAGCCTGACGTGGGCCTCGATGCAATACCACTGGCCCACGTGCGCGGCGTCGAAGATCGGCGTCGTCCCGCGCCGGGCGCCGAGCCAGCGCAGATTGGCGAAGTCGTTGTACCCGGTGGTCTTGATGTTGCCGGCCGAGTCCGTGCCTGACGCGGGATCCAGGACCAGGTAGTCCCAGCTCGGCGACGCTCCTCCGCTCCACAGGTGGGCGATCATCGCCTGGGCCCAGTTCGGGCTCACGAAGCTCGTGGCCCGCGACAGCTTGAACCCGCCCCCGCCGGTCCAGCCGTTCTGGTTGCGGAGATACACTCGCCAGTAGATCTCCCGGTAGTCGGCGGTCCCGGCGTCCACCGGCCGGAAGGCCGGCGCTGGCGTCCGCCCAAAGGCGAGATGGAGCGCTCCGGCGCTCACCTGCCCCGGGTTGAAATGGGCCCGCATTCCGTAGGATCCCTGGTTTCCGACCCCGCTCGCTCGGACCAGGCTCCCCTGGTCGGAGAGGTACTCGAAGTAGCGTGCCAGGCGATCCTGATCGAAGTCGTCGCACCAGATCCACCCGGGCTGCGGAGTGCTGCACTCGTTGGCGAGCCCACCTGGGGGTGGTGGCGGCGGCGGGGGCGGGGAGCCCGCCGTGTCCACATTCACCTGCGCCGTCCCGGTGCGGCCCGTGGGGACATGCAGCGCGGTCACCGCGAAGCTGCCTGCTGCCGAGCCCGCGGTGAGCAAGCCGGTCGCGCTGATCGTCCCGGTCGTCGAACTCCAGCTCACCGGCAAGCCAACGCTGTCTCCATCGCTCATCCGGCCATAGGCTCTGAAGGTGAGGGTGTCGCCAGCCAGGAGGGTCGTCGTTGGCGGCACCACGACCACTTGGGCCAGGGAGGGCGTGGGGAGGCCCGCCGCGGACTCGGGGGCGCTGCAACCGGCGACGAGAGGCTCGAGGGCGGCAAGAATTGCGAGCACCATGCGCGTGCTGTGGGTGCCCGGTGCAGGCCGGGCGCGCGCCGGCCCTCCGAGGAGGGGGGCGCCGGTCAGGGTGGCGGCAAAAGGATCCATGCCCCAACCTGCCCCGGACCTGAGCCCGAGCGCTGTGTCGGGGCCTACACCGATTCTGACAGTGTCGAAGTTCCGGACAGCAGGGCGACGGGCTCCACCGAAACGGCTGTCCCCAGGGTTCAGGCAGGGTGCTGTCGGCTTCGGCTAGAATGCGGAGCCGGCCTCCTTGCCTCCGCACGCCAGACGCTGGGCCAGGTGACGGATCTCCGGGTCGTGCATCAGGGCCCAGGCGCCTTCCTCCATCACGCCCAGCCGGGCTCCCACCGCGCCGCGGCTCAGGGCGCTGGCGACCCACCCGGCCACGGCGGAATCGGTGCCGGGCGGCAGGTGACCCGCGAGGCCTGCTCGCTCGACAACGGCGCGCACCTGGAGCGGATCCACCTCAAACTCCTGGGTGATTCCGGGGAGCGTGTCGCCAGCGGCCTCGATCCAGTCCAGGATGGCAAGATTGAGACTGTCCCAGCGCGCCCCGGCGGCGAGCGCGGCCCGGGCAACGAGCGCCGGTGCGGTATCGGGCGGGAAGACGAGGTCGGGGAGGATCCCGCCCTCGTGAGGCGCCGCCGGGTCCATGGCGCGGTCCGCCCCGGGCGGCCCCCGGTCAATCTGGCGCCCTCTCGGCGTGAACCACCGCGCGGTCGTGAGCTTCACCGCCCACTCCTCGGGCAGGTCCAGGATCTGCTGGACCGAGCCCTTTCCGAATGACTGGCGGCCAGCGACGGTGGCGCGACCGGCGTCCTGCAACGCGCCGGCCAGCACCTCGGCGGCCGACGCCGACTGCTCGTCGAGGAGCAGCGCGACCGGCAGGGTAGGGTAGCGGGGGCGAGCGGCGGTGCGAGGCCGCTCGACCGGCGTGCCGGGTCGCCCCCGCACTTCAACCAGGTCCGTGCCTCGCGGAAGAAAGAGCTGGGCCGTCTCGAGCGCCTCGGCAAGGACGCCGCCAGGATTGCCGCGCAGGTCGATTATGACCGCCCGGACCCCGCCCTGCACCATCCAGTCGAGCGCGTTCACCACCTCCCGGGTCGCCCCGGGGCCGAACTGGGCCAGGCGGACGACCCCGATGCCGTCGGGCAGGATGGCACCGGCCGGCACCGAGGGGATCTGCACCGGAGCCCGGATCAGCACCGCCTGGATCAGTGCTCCCGCGAGTCCACGCCGGAGCCCGAGCCCGATCGGTGTCCCCACCGGGCCGCGGATCAACGCCACGATGCTGTCGATCGGGAGGCCCGCCACCGGGCGGCCGTCCACCGCGACGATCCGGTCGAAGGGGCGAAGCCGGGCCCGGGCGGCGGGACTTCCAGGCTGGACGCTGGCGATGAACGTCGTGTCCCTCCGCAGACCCAGCCGGGCCCCGATCCCGCCGAATGCGGCCCCGGCTTGCACCTCGAACTCGCGCCGCGCCTCCGGCGAGAGGAGCACCGTATACCGGTCCTGAAGCGCGCCGAGCAACGACTCGGCGGAAGCGAAGCGGGCCAGACTCTCGGCCGCGATCGGCCTCACGTAGCGCGCAGCCACGGTGTCGCGGAGCGCGCGCAGGACTCGAGGGGGCACGCTCGCCGAAGGCGTCTGCGCCCCGCCCCAGCCGGGGGCGAGTAGCGCCAGGACCGGAAGCAGCAGCCTGGACAGACCTCCCCCTCCCCAGCGACGAGGACGGGGGAGCCAGCACGAGCGCCGGGTCATGCTGCAAGATACTGCGGTCGCCCGAGCGGTTCCCCGGGAACTCCGGGCAACCCCGCCTGGCTCCGCTCGGCTCCCGGGCGGGCACGCTGTGTCCCCGATCGCGACGGCTCAAACCGCGCCCTGTGCTGCCGCGCCGCTCCAGGCTCGTGGCGTCGTGGCTCTCGCGCGCTATCCAGCCATTCCGGCTCCCCAGACTCCCGGCCTCGAGAGTACTGGCTGGCGCGGTTCGCGCCTTGACGGCGTCGCGCGCCAGGGGTCAAATAGTGGAGTTCCTGGCGCGGAACCACATGCCGACCCACCCTCGCCCAGCGGCAGCTCCTCCCACTCGCCGCTCGCACCGGGCGCCTGCGCTCCGGGCCGCTCCGGAGCCTCCAGCGCTCGCTCCGCCAGCCATGGTCCAGAGCTCCGAGACCGGGCGGACCTATCGCCCGGAGCAGCTCGTCGGCCGGGGCGGCTTCGGCGAGGTGTATCTCGCCACCCCGAGTCCGCGCGGCGGCTTGCCCCCGCGGGTCTGTGTCAAGATCACGGACCGCCTGACATCGTGGTTGCGCGAGGCATACTTCGCCGAGCTCCTGCTTCGCGAGCCCAGAGCCCTCGGCATCCACGACCGGTTCGTCGTCCTGGACGGCGGTCGCCCCCGCTACTGCCTGGCCATGGAATACGCCGAGCACGGTGACCTCGGCACCTGGCTGGCCAGAAAGGGGCCCCAGTCCGAGCGCGTTGTGCGCCGGGAAATCGCGGGTATCCTCGAGGTCCTGGACGCCTTGCACCGGGGCCAGGCGCTCCACCGCGACCTCACGCCGTTCAACGTGTTCGTCTGTGGGCACGAACGGCTCAAGCTCGGCGATTTCGGCATCGCGACCCATCAGTTGAGCCGCCGGGGCGTCACCGCCGACAGTTTCAACCTGTTCAATGTGCCCAATGAGATCGCCTGGGGCAGGGTGCGGCGCTGGCAGCAGCGCGATGACATCTATCAGATCGGCCTGATCACCGTCATGCTGCTCCGGGGGACCACCGAGGGCGTGATCCGCAGCCGCGATGTGCGGACTCTCCCGTGCAGCGACCACCTCAAGGAGGTCATTTACCGCTGCCTGGGTGTGCGCGGCAGGCGGTACGCGGCCGCCGGCGAGTTGACCCGGGCGCTCCGGCAGCGCCAGCCGGCGCCGGCGTTCGGCCGGGTTCGGACCCTCCGGGGCAAGCGGCTTTCGTTCACCGGCTTCCTGAGCCGGCCCCGGCGCGAGGCGGTGGCGGCCGCCAGGCGGGCCGGGGCGATCGTGCAGGCCCGACCGGGGCG
>JBBIMQ010000199.1:0-5523 GCA_037444345.1 Gemmatimonadota bacterium
CCGCCGCCACAGGCTGACCACGTATCCCCCATAAATGGCCGCCGCCACGACGTAGGCGGCTACCAGGTATCCCGCGTTCTCAGGCGTGGGTGGCATCGGCATGCTCCCGGAGGTCGCGCGCCAGCTCGATCCCGTAGCGCAGGCTCACCAGCCCGAGATAGAGCACCCCGAAGACCCCGAACCCCACGAGGAGCGTCCGGAGCATCACCCAGGGCAGGGAGGGTGCGCTCGGCTTGAGCACCATCGGCTCGGGATGCAGCCCCGGCCACAGGATCACCGACAGGTGAATGAAGGGCACCAGCACCATGGCCATGATCCCGAGCACGGCGCCGAAGCGGGCCCGTTCCGCCGGCTCCCGCAACGCGGCCCGCAGGGTGTGGTAGCCCAGCAAGAGGAAGAAGAGGAAAAGGGTCAGGGTGAGCCGTCCGTCCCAGGTCCACCAGGTGCCCCAGATCGGCTTGCCCCAGATGGGCCCGGTGGTGAGCACGACGGCGCAGAGCACCGCAGCCACCTCCGCGCTGGCCAGCGCGAAGCGATCGAGCCGGCGGTCACCCAACCAGAGATAGAGCGCGCTGGCGAGCCCGGTGGCGATCACCGCGATCTCGGCCCAGACCGCCGAGGGAACGTGGACGTAGAAGATCTTCTGGGCCGCGCCCTGGCGGACCTCGAGCGGGGTGAACCCGACGGCGAGCGCCATGAGGGCCGCGACCCCGGCCAGGCCCAGCACGGTGAGCACCCGGCCGCGGCGGAGGACTGCGTGGGCGCCAGAGAGGTCGGCCGTCATTCGTCCACGACCGCGGAGAAGATGAGCATCGGCAAGGTCACGAAAACCACATCGTAAAGCGCGAGAAACGTAAGAGCGTCCGCCTGCTCGCTCAACGGACGCCCCGCCAGGAGCCGGCTGGTGGCCTCGGCCGCGCGGATGAGCGGCGGGACCAGGAAGGGAAGCAACAGGACCGGGAGCATGAGCTCGGCGAAGCGGGTGCGTACGACCATCGCGCCGAAGACCGTACCCACCGCCACGAAACCCGCGGTCGCCAGCAGCACGGTGAGGAGAATCCCCCCCAGCGCGGGGCTCAAGTCCACGTTGAAGAAAAGCACGAAGAGCGGAAGCGCCACGCCCTCGACCACACCAGGTTCGCCAGGTACTTGCCGAGGTAGAGCGCGCCGCGGGGCACCGGCGCGAGGAGGAGCCCGTCGAGGGCGGCGTTTTCCCGCTCCACCGTGAAGGCCCGGTTCATCGTCACCACCGCAGCGAAGGCGATCGTGACCCAGAGCACGCTCGGCGCGAGGTCAATGGTGGCCACGGCCGTGGGATCCCGCGCGAAGTTGAACAAGATCAACACCAGCGCCGCGAACACGGCGGCGGACAGCAGGCTGGTGCGGGTCCGGAACTCGAGCCGGAGGTCCTTGACCATGATCACCCACGCGAGCCGCAGGACCTCACGCACGGGCGAGCTCCTGGTAGCGCCGGTGAAACTGCGCCAAGTCGCCGGCCCGCACTCCCTCGTAGCTCCAGGTGCCCCGGACCAGCACGCCCACGCGGGTGGCGAGTTCCCACGCCTCGCTCGCGTGATGGGTGACGAGGACCAGGGTACGGCCGCTCCGGTGCTGCAGGGCCAGTTGCTCGCGCAACCGGTCCGCGGCGAGCGCGTCGAGGCCGGTGAACGGCTCGTCCAGGAGGAGGAGCGCGGGATCGTGCACCAGGGCCCGTGCGATGGCGGCGCGCTGGAGCAGGCCCCGGGAGAGGCTCCGGGGCCGGTCGTGCCGCCGGTCGAGCAGCCCTTGGGCCTCGAGCGCCCGCTCGGCCGCCTCCCGCGCCCGCGGCAAGCCGTAGAGTGCCGCGGCCAGCACCACGTTCTCGAGCACGGTGAGATCGTCGTACAGGAGGGACTGGTGCGACAGCAGCCCGATCGGGCGCCGGGCATCCGGGTCGTGCGGGCCCAGCGGCCGGCCCAATACCCGCACCGTGCCGGTATCGGGGCGGGTCAGGCCGGCCAGGCACCGCAGCAAGGTGGACTTCCCGGCGCCGTTGGGGCCGAGGAGGAGCAATACCTCGCCTTCCCGCAGCACGAGGTCCACTCCCCGGAGCGCGCGGACCGCTCCCCACGAGCGGACGAGCCCTCGGGCCTCGACCACCACCGGCCGGTCAACCGGCGGCATCAATCCCGCTGCCGAGCTCGGCCAGGTCGAGGGGCGGGGTGCAGAGCGCGACGGGCCACGGCGGCGGCCAGCTACCCCCGGGATCGCGGCGGTCCGGCCACCGCAGTGAAACCTGCTCGATGAAGGAGGGACCGAACTCCGACCCACGCCGATGCATGCCCGAATATAGCTGCGGGGCGTCTCGATACTGCGGCGCCCGGCGGTACCTCCCAGGCATCCCACTCCGGTGGCCGCGCTCTACCGCTCGCGGGGCTGCCGAGGAGCCGGTGGATCGCCGAGGGGTGGAGCCGCCCGGTTGGCCCGCGGCCCGCCCCGGCGGGCGCGAGCTGCTAGGCCGCGCCGGCTTCGACCTCGAAGAGGTCGTCCAGCTTGGTCAGCACCAGCAGGAACCGGAGCTCGTCGTTCGGCCGCCGCAGGACGACGACCTGGCGCCGCTCCGAGGCCCGCCGCTGAACCAGCATCAGGGCCCCGAGCCCTGCCGAGTCCACCGAGCGCGTCGTGGCAAGGTCAATCACCAGGCGCCCGGTCTGTTCCGGCAACTGCTCCAGCAACCGGATGGCCTCCTGGCGGAATGCGGTGCGGGTCTCGAGCCCGAGATGGTCCGGTGCTTGAAGCTCCCTGGTCGTCTGCTCCGTCATCTCCATGCTGTCGCTCCTGGCCCCTGGACACACAGAAGCGCGATGCTTCTGCCGCTGGCTGCTTGCGGGAGGCATCGCGCGGGAGGCGCGGAGCACCCGCCTTCGGCACCGAGCTATCTCGGGCGCTGGCTGCGCTCGAGACCTCTAGTTTTGCGGCCCCGGGTCACCCCGAGTGTGCTCTTGTCGGGCGGTTCGATTGTCGTGAGAGCCTCGTGGCCCTCGGCGCCGGGGAGGGGCGAGTTGAGTGCCAGTGGGGCTAACCGTAGGCGGCGACGTGCCTTAGGCCAACCCGTGGAGCCGGCGCCACGGGGGCGCTACCTGGCACTCCGCGGTGAACCGTCGGGAAGTGCAAGTCCTTGCCGGGAAACCCGGGCCGAGGCAGGATAGAAGCGAACCCCGAACCGGCCGGACCATGACCGACGAGCTCGCGACCCTGCTCACCGAGACCCGCCAGTTTCCCCCCCCGCCCGCGTTCGCCAGGCAGGCCAACGCCCAGCCCGACCTTTACCAGCGAGCCCGGACCGACCGGCTGCGCTTCTGGGAGGATCAGGCCCGTGCCCTGGACTGGATGGAGCCGTGGTCCCAGGTGCTCGAGTGGAACTGCCCCCACGCGAAGTGGTTCGTGGGCGGCAAGCTCAACGCCTCGGCCAACTGTCTGGACCGCGCGGCGGTACAAGGCGGCGATCATCTGGGAAGGAGAGCCGGGGGATCGGCGGGTGCTTACCTACTGGGATCTCCACCGGGAGGTGAATCGCTGCGCCAATGCGCTCAAGTCGCTCGGCGTCCGGCAGGGGGACCGGGTGGCGATCTACCTCCCCATGATCCCCGAAGCTGCGATCGCGATGCTCGCCTGCGCCCGGATCGGGGCGGTGCACTCGGTCGTCTTCGGCGGTTTCTCGGCGGAGTCGCTGCGCGACCGGATCAACGACGCGGGGGCCGTCTGTCTCATCACGGCGGACGGCGGCTACCGCCGGGGCCAGGTGGTGCCGCTCAAGCGGTGCGCCGACGAGGCCCTCCAGGCCTGCCCCACGGTCCGCCACGTGATCGTGGTGCAGCGGCGGCCGGGCGGGGTCGGCGACGCCTTCGCGGAGATCGTCGAGGGGCGGGATCACTGGTGGCACCGGCTGATGGACCTCCAGCCCGCCTGGTGCCCGCCCGAGCCGATGGACAGCGAGGCGATGCTCTTCATCCTCTACACCTCGGGCACCACGGGCAAGCCGAAGGGCATCGTCCACACCACCGGCGGCTATCTGACCCAGGCGGCAGCGACCACGCGGTATGTCTTCGACCTCAAGGAAGACGATCTGTTCTGGTGCACCGCGGACGTGGGGTGGGTGACCGGCCACTCCTACGTGGTCTACGGCCCGCTGGCCAACGGGGCCACGGTGTTCATGTACGAGGGCGCGCCCGACTGGCCGGAGCGCGATCGGTTCTGGAAGCTCGTGGCCCGCTACGGGGTCACCGTGTTCTATACGGCCCCCACCGCGATCCGGGCCTTCATGAAATGGGGCGAGGAGCTTCCCGCCAGGCACGACCTCTCCTCCCTGCGCCTCCTGGGGACGGTGGGCGAACCGATCAACCCGGAGGCGTGGATGTGGTATCACAAGCACATCGGCCGGGAGCGCTGCCCCATCGTGGACACCTGGTGGCAGACCGAGACGGGCGGCATCCTCATCACCCCGCTACCCGGGGTGGTGGCGACCAAGCCCGGCTCGGCGACCGTGCCGTTCCCCGGCATCACCGCGCAGTTGGTGGATCAGCAGGGGCGGCCGCTGGAGCGAGGGGGCGGATTCCTCACGATCACCGAGCCCTGGCCCGGGATGCTGCGGACGATCTTCGGCGACGACGAGCGGTACCGGCAGACCTACTGGGGGCGCTTCCCGGGCAAGTATTTCGCGGGCGACGGCGCCAAGGTGGACGAGGACGGGTACTGGTGGATCCTGGGCCGGGTGGACGACGTGCTGAACGTGGCTGGCCACCGCATCGGCACCATGGAGGTGGAGAGCGCCCTGGTGGATCACCCGGCGGTGGCGGAGGCGGCGGTGGTGGGGCGGAATCACGAGCTCAAGGGCCAGGCGCTGGCGGCGTTCGTGATCCTCAAGGAGGGGCGGCAACCGAGCCCCGCGCTCAAGGACGATCTCAAGGATCACGTGGCCCGCAAGATCGGCGCGATCGCGCGGCCCGACGACATCTTCTTCAGCGCCGATCTTCCCAAGACCCGGAGCGGCAAGATCATGCGCCGGCTGCTCAAGGACATCGCGGAGGGACGCGCGCTGGGCGACACCACGACGCTGGCGGATCCGGCGGTGGTGAACCGGCTCCGGACCCAGTACGAGGCCGAGGAGAGTTGAGCCCGGGACCGAGGCGGCTCGGGGGAGCGCTCGCCCCGATCCTGCTGGGCCCCCTCCTGGCGCCGTCCCTGGCGGCCCAGGGCCGCGAGGCGCGGGTGGCCGGCCTGGTGGAGCGGGTGGCGCCGGAGATCATCGAGGTCAGGCACCGCATCCACCGGGAGCCGGAGTTAGGCAACCGGGAGTTCAAGACCGCGGCCCTGGTCGCGGCGCGGCTGCGCGGGCTCGGGCTCGAGGTGCGAACCGGGATCGCCCACACCGGCGTGGTCGGGATCCTGCGCGGCGGCCGGCCGGGGCCCGTGGTGGCCGTGCGTGCCGACCTCGACGCGCTCCCGGTCACGGAAGAGACTTCCCTGCCCTTCCGCTCCACCGTC
>JBBIMQ010000200.1:0-5518 GCA_037444345.1 Gemmatimonadota bacterium
TCGGAGCCCGACGCCTCCCCGAGATCGGGGCCTCGTTCGGCAAGGGTATCCGGGAATTCAAGCGGAGCCTCTCCGAGGCATCCGACGCGGTGACCGGACCCGAGCCTCCCCAGACCCCGCCCGGCCGGCAGATTGACGCCCCGGGTCCGACGGGAAGTGGGGGCGAACCGAAGCGGTTATCGCAGTAGGGGTGCCCGCCCGGGCGCGGCCGCGCTAGGAACGCTCCCTGGTCTGGGCAGCCTGGGCCTGCGCCTCGGTGGCCAGAAGCCGGTCCCGCCGGTCGGTGACCTTGGCCTCATCCCGCAGCGCCGCGAGGTAGTTGCGGACCCGGTCCTGGCGGGCGAGGCGGAGTTGCTGGAGGCGGAAATCGTCCATCGCCCTGGCGAATTGCGCCGAGTCGGGCCCCTCGCGCTTGATCACCCGCACGACGTAAATCCCCTCGGGTGTCTCGAGCGGATCGCTCACCTGGCCGACTGGCAGCCCGAACGCCGCGCCCACTACCTGGGGGGAAGGGATCGGCGGGCTTACCCGCGCGAACGGACCGAACTGCTGGTGCGGAAGCTTGAGCGCCTGGGCCGCCTGGGCGAGTGTGCTCCCCTCGGCGAGCCGCCGGGCCAGGTCCTGGGCGATTCGGCGAGCCGCCTCACGCTTCTTCTCGTTGCGAACGGCCAGCTCCACGGCCGGCCGGATCTGCTCGAGCGGCGGCACGCCTTCGGGCCGCAGGCTGTCGAGCCGGAACAGGAAATAGGCGTAGGACACCTCGACGATCCGGCTGGTCTCGCCGGGCCTGGCCCGGAAGGCCCACACCCCGGCATCGGGTACGACCTGGAGGCCGATCTGCACCCGGCTCCCCTTCTGGACCGGATTGGTCTGGCCGATCCGCAGGTTCAGGATCCGCGCCGCCGTCTCCAGCGCCGCGGCGTCGAGCCGCTCGCCGGCCAGCTCCTCGAGGCTGTCCGCGCGCGCGTCCAGCGCTTCGCGGTGTTTCCCGGTCACCTCGATCGGCACCAGAATGTGGCGGCCCTTGGCCCGGTCGCCGGTCCGACTGTCAACGCGGATCAGGTGATAGCCGAACGGGGTCAGCACGGGTTCCGAGAGGGCGCCGATCTTGAGGCTCCAGGCCGCCCGCTCGAAGGCGGGATCGAACGAACCCCGCCGGAACTCCCCCAGGTCGCCGCCCTTGCTGGCCGTCTGCGAATCGGCCGACTCGCGGCGGGCCACCTCCTCGAACGGTGCCCCCTCGAGGATTTCCTTGCGGAGCGCCACGGCCCGGGCCAGGGCCGCGGCCGTGTCGGACGCATCCGGGGTCCGCAGGATCTGGACGTAGCTCAGATAGGCGGTCGCCGGCCGGGCGAACTCCTCCCGGTGCTGCTCGTAATACCGTGCGACTTCAGCCTCGGTCACCGTGACCGCGGAGTCCGGGACCGCGTTCCGCGGCACGATGGCGGCGAGCTCGATCGTGGCCTGCTCGTGCTGATCGCGATATTGCTGCCAGAGCTGGGCATCCGAGAGATACACGTCCGCCGTCACCTGGCCCAGGAGCTTGTTGCGCCGGATCTGCTCGGCGTACTCGGTTTCCAGCGCCGGCATCAGCGCCGCCGCCTCGCTGGATTGCAACCAGGCCTGGTACTTGGCGGGGTCGAATTTCCCCTCGGTCTGGAACTGCGGCGCGGTGAGGAAATCGGGCAACGGATTGGTGCGGATCGCCTCGGCGATCTCCTCGACGGTCACCCCGATGCGGCGCCGCCGGTACTCGCGATCCAGCGCCATCTGCTGAATCAGCTGGTCCCAGACGTCGTTCCGCACCTGTTCGATGTCATCCTGGGTGAGGGTCCGCCCCTCCTCCCGCTGGCGGCGGTCCAGGGCTTGCTGGACCATCTGCTGGTAGCTGCGATAGGAGACCGAGACGCCGTTGATCTCGCCCACCGAGGAGCGGGAGCCGCCGGTGATCTGACTCCAGTCCACTGCCGTGACCATGAACACGAACATCAGAATGGCGAACAGCGCGGCGGCGATCTTGACGCTGAGGCTGCGAATAGCCTGCATAGCGGGAGACTCGGAGCGCAGGGCAAGGGAACCCGAAATCGAGCGGGAAGTCTACCCCGGCCCGGGGTGGATGACAAGCTGAGCCGGGGCTCCCGGCTGGTTGACAGTGTCGGGAGCGGCTGCTAATCTTTGTTCAATCCCCACAACAACTTACGCCCAAGGCTCGGGATGGCTACCTCCAGCGAGATCGAGAAACTCGAGCGAAAGTGGAAGGAGAATCCCAAGGGGACGGTCTTCGCGCCCTACGCCGAGGCCTTGCGCAAGCACGGGCAGCTCGACCTGGCCCGTGAGGTCCTGAGACAGGGCCTCCAGTCCCATCCGGACTACGTCCCGGGCAACATCGTGCTGGGGCGGTGCTGTCTCGACCTTGGCGAAGACGGTGCCGCCGAAGCGGCCTTCACCCAGGCGCTCAAGCTGGACCCCGAGAATGTGATCGCGCTCAAGGCTCTGGCGGAGATCACCGAGCGGCAGGGCCGCCTGGTCGAATCGGTAGGCTGGCTCAACCAGCTCATCGCGGTGGACCCCAGCAATGACGAGGCGCGGGATCAGCTGGCTCGCGTGGAGCAGGTCCGCCAGGCGGCCTCGGAGGCCGCGCTGGAGACTGCCGTGGAACGCGTGGAGACTGGATCGCAGACCGCCGCTCTCTCGGGCACCGTGGACGAGGCCTCGCCCGTTCCCGAGGTGGAGGTTCCCACGGTGCCCATTCGCGAGGTCCGGATCCCCCAGCGGCCCGAGCCGGAGGCGGATTTGGCGGGGCTGGATATCGAGGCCACCGTGCCGCTGATGCCGGCGGCCTCGCCCCCGCTGTCCGGGCCCGGTTCGGGCCTGGAGGCCCCGGCAGGGTTTGCCCCCATGGAGGCCGACCTGGCACGGGCCGCGCGTGGGATGGAGGCCGAGCCGCCGGCGGGCATGGTACGAGAGGAGGAGTTCGTCCCACCGGCGCGGGAGGTGGAGGAGTTGGTCCCTCCGGCGGGTCCGCCGAGTCAGTCACCCGAGCCGCCGCGTTCGGCGGCGGAAGCCGAGTTCGCTTACAAGGTGGAAGAGGCCCAGCTCATCGAGCTCATGCCGGCGAGCAGCTCGGAGTTCCACGTGCCAGACAGCGCTCAGGAGCTGGCGCAGCTTCGGGGCGGTACGGGGGAGTTCCAGGAGCCGGATGCCAGTTCGGAGCTTGCCCTTCGCGCCTCGGGCTCCACGGAATACCAGACGCCGAGCGGGGCGGAGGAACTCTTGTCGGGGAAGGCGGCGATGGCGGAGCAGCCCACCGAGACCTTCGAGGTCGCGCCGGCGGAGCCGCCGCCCGAGGACGCCGGCCCGGAGCGCCCCAGTGCTCTGCGGTTGATCTTCCCGGACGAGGAGCCTGCCGAGCCGCCTCGGGGGCGGCGGATTTCCGCCGAGGTGCTGGCCGAGGAGGCCGAGCGGAGCGAGCCGGGGGTCGGCGAGCCGGAACCGATCCTGACCGAGTCCATGGCCGAGGTGCTGGTGCGGCAAGGGCACCACGAGGAGGCGCTGTCGGTCTACCGGCAGCTCCTGGCTCGCAACCCGGCGTCGGACCAGTTGCGGGGTCGGATTCGCGAGCTGGAGCTGGTGCTGTCCGCAGCACCGGCCCGGCGGCCCGCCTACCTGGCGTCCGCCTCGGGGGGTGAGTCCGTGGAATCTTTCTTCCGGACCCTGGTCGAGACGGGATTGCCCGGAGGCGACGGTCCCGCCGACCCGGCTCCCCTCGCCGCGGCCTCCCCGGAGTTGGGCTCGGGGGCGCCGACCAGGCCGGCGTCCGACCCGCTGTCGCTGAGCGCGATATTCGGCGACGAGCCCCCGCCGGCGCCGGTTGCGCCAGCCGGCACCGGCGCCACCGAGCCGCCGCCGCCCGCGCCCGCGGCCTTCTCCTTCGACCAGTTCTTCGGCGCCCCCCCGGCCTCGCCCCCCGCGTCCGGGGGGGGGCAGCCCTCGATCCGCAGCGGCCGGCCGAGTTCCGAGGAGGATCTGGACCAGTTTCAGAACTGGCTCAAGAGCCTCAAGAAGTGATGCGGATCGCGGTTCTGAACGGTCCCAACCTCAATCTGCTCGGCACTCGCGAACCGGCCTTGTACGGGCGGGCGACGCTGGCGGAGGTCGAGGCGATGGTGCGGGCCGAGGGGGAACGGTTAGGGGTCACCAGCCTCTCCTGGACCCAGACCAACCACGAGGGAGTGTTCGTGGACGCGGTGCAGGGTCTCCGCGGCACCGCCGACGGGGCGCTGGTGAACGCAGGGGCATTCACCCACACGAGCCTCGCGATTCGGGACGCCTTTCTCGCGGTACAGGTCCCGTTCGTCGAGGTACACCTCTCCAACATTTTCGCGCGCGAGCCTGACCGCCGGCAGTCGCGGCTCGCCGATCTGGCCATCGGGGTGATCGCGGGCTTCGGGCCCCGGGGCTACGTGCTCGGGCTCCAGGCGCTGGTGGCCCGGCTGCGTGGCGGCTGATCATCGCCCCGAGCGGGTCGCGGCGCTCCGGGAGCGCCTGGCGGCTCTGGGGCTGGACGTTCTGCTCGTGCAGGCGGTGCCGAACATCCGCTACCTCACCGGGTTCACCGGCTCCGCCGCCCTCTGTCTGGTCCGCCCGGACGAGCTGGTTCTGGTCACCGATTTTCGCTACGCGACGCAGGCCCCTCGGGAGGTCGGGGCAGTGGCGCGGGTGGAGGTGGACCAGGTCAATGTCTGGGAGCGCCTGAAGCGGGTCCTGGCCGAGCGGCCCCCCGAGGTGGCGGGCTTCGAGGCGCACGTCGCCACGGTGCGCGACCAGGAGCGCCTCGGGGCGATCGGCGGCTGGCGCTGGGAGCCGGTCGCCGAGCTGGTGGAGCGGCTCCGAGTGGTGAAGGATCCCACCGAGGTCGCGGCGATTCGGGCGGCAGCGGCGCTGGCGGGGGAGGCGCTCGGCGAGATCCTGGCGTCGGTCCGCGTGGGCGATACTGAACTCGAGGTCGCGGCCCGGTTGGAGGCGGCGCTCCGCCGGCGCGGCAGCGAGTGGCATCCGTTCCCGACGATCGTGGCCTCGGGACCGCGGTCGGCGTTGCCCCACGCCCGCACCAGTCGTCGCGCGCTCGAGCGGGGCGTAGCCCAGTGCGAGGCGCTTCACCCCTTGTGCGAACTGCACGGTCACGACGGCACGCACACCTTCCCCCTCGACTTCGAGCACCCGACCTTCTCCGAAGGCGGCGTGCCGGACGCGATCACCGGCGGCAAAGGTGGGGACCTCACGGTCCTCATCGGGCCACACCGCCGTGGGTGATGGGGCGGGCCGGCTCCGGGCCACGAGATCCTCCGGGACCTCCTCCAGGAAGCGGGAGGGGACGCCGGGCATCGTGGTGCCGAAGATCGCGCGGTTGCGCGCGTAGGAGAGGTACAGGCGCTGTTTGGCGCGGGTCATCCCCACGTAGCAGAGGCGCCGCTCTTCCTCCAGCCCGCCCTCCTCGTCCAGCGCGCGGGCGTGCGGG
>JBBIMQ010000201.1:0-5514 GCA_037444345.1 Gemmatimonadota bacterium
GGCCTGGCCGCCGCGCTCCTGATGGACACCAGTCCCGACCGGCCCCTGGCCGCCGCGGCACTCGAACCTTCAACGGCGGGGCTCTTCGGCGCGGGGCTCGGGTGGCTGCTCCGGCAGCGGACGGCGCTCTGAGACCGCCGGCCGCGCTGGCCGGCCCGGCCGGCCGCGAAAGCCGGGGGACACAAGGAAGACCCTTTCTCCTTTCGCGCTCCGGAAACACCACCGGCGCGAGATGGCCCGTCACCAGTCGCGGGTTTCCCCTGGCCAGCCACCCGCATTGCGACCCTGCCTCACGCCTCCTAGTTTAGGTCAGGCGTTCCGCCTCCTCCCATGCGCCGCGGCTTGTGCCTGCCGGACACGGGAGACCTGGTCGGCGATCGCCGCCCCCGCATCGCGCTGTCCAGCGACAGGTTTTCACGCCGTGAGCGCCGGAACGGGATGCCGGGATCGGAATCGCCACGCGCTGGAGCGCCCCGGGTTGAAGCGTGCCGCTCTTCGGCCGCACGCGGTCTACGAGCTCCTGCGCGGCACACTCGCAACCGCCGCTGGGCGTACCCCATCGCCCGGCCGGCCTCGACCCCCGCTCGGGAGACCGCATGCACCGACTGGCCTGGTTCATCCCGCTCGCCGCCATCGGAAGTGCCCCGCCGCTCCAGGCCCAACACGACCATCCGGCGCCGCCCTTGCGCCAGGGAGACCCGGTCCAGGTGCTGCTTCCCAAGCTGGGCCCGGGCTGGCTGGACGCGACGATTCACTACATCGGCGAGTGCCCGATGGTCGTGGTGAAGCGGGATCCGGGGAACCGCTACGTCGCCCCGAACCGGCCCAAGGAGATCCGCGCCCATTCGCTCCTTGCCCTCCAGGGGCTCAGACTCCGCCCCTCCGGGACCGACTCCTCGTGGGTCACCCTGTCGCAGGAGGAGCTGGCGCGATACGGCGCGTGTCCAACACCGTGAAAGGCAACGTTCCCTGACGTGTCTTCATCCGATCTCCTCGCGCCTGGGTCGGCCGCCTTCTGGATTCGGATCGGGCTCGCCGTGCTGTGTGGCGGCGCGATCGGTCTCGAGCGACAGCTTCGCGGCAAGGTGGCCGGCATCCGGACCAGCGTCCTCATCTGCCTCGGCACCTCCATGTTCGTCACCCTGGGCGCGGCCCTCGCCGGGGAGCACGCCGATCCGACCCGGGTCCTCGGGCAGGTGGTGACCGGGATCGGGTTTCTGGGCGCCGGGGTCATCCTGGCGCGCGAGGGCCGCATTCTGGGCGTGACCACGGCGGCGGTCATCTGGATATTGGCTGCCGTGGGCGCGCTGATCGGATCGGGGTATGCGGCCGCCGCGCTGCTGATCACGCTCCTGACCCTCGGCGTGCTCGTGGGGGTCGAGCGGCTCGAGGCGTTCTGGGCCCGGCGCCGCGGGCATCGCGTCTCCCGGGAGCTGGAAGGAATCGAGATCCCGGACCGCACCGACATGGGCTGACCGCTGGTCCTCGCCTCGTGACGATCAGGATCGTTCGACTCGGCACGCCGCGCCTGGCCCACGAGGGGCTGCGTCTGGGCACCGTGCGGCACCCGCCGCGGGGTGTTCCCAAGAGCGCCCTGGCCCGGAGGGATTTCTACGATGTCTGGCTCCCCATCCTCGCGCCGAGCGCCTCGCTGGTGAAGGCCGCCCGGGCGGCGACCACGCCCCGAGAGTGGGCCGCCTTTCGGCGCCGCTATCGGAGCGAGATGAGCCGGCCCGAACCGCGGCACGTCCTCGACCTCCTGGCCGCGCTTTCGCACCGGATCAACCTGTCCGTGGGATGCTACTGCGAGGACGAGTCCCGCTGCCATCGGGCCGTGCTTCGCGAGCTCCTGCGCGAACGCGGCGCGCGGGTGAGCTGAACCCGCGGAAGGGCGAAGGCGCGGGACCTTGCTGGCGAGCCGGTGCATGGCTCCCGGCTTCACGCCCCGCGGCCACCCCTCCGTTAGGATCGCCGCGCCTCCCTCCTTGAGCCCGGGTCGCGCCGACTCTATGATGTGGGAGGCGACCCGGAGCCCGCGCCGTGGTGGCGCCAGGTGGGGCGCGGCGGGCCGCCGGAAGGAGCTCCAGTCCAATGGCATATCCCAAGAAGCACCGCGGCCGCCGGAAGCAGGGGAGCCGCCGCCGCCGCCAGATGCGGAAGCGGCGGCACGGCTGATCCCGCCGCACCAGGCCTTCATCGCGGAACACCCTCCGGGGACCACGGCTGGCTCGGAGGCGGGCGGGAGTGTGTCCGCCCTTGCCGGTCAGTCCAGACCATAGAAAACCCCGAGTCATCCGAGTATCTTTGAACTCGGTCTCGCCCTCACACCCTGTGCGGCCGGGCCCACACCACCCTCGCACCAGGTTCACCATGTCCAAGCAGCCTCGTAACCGGTCCGCGCTCCCGGCCGGCGCCTTTTCGCCCTCCCTCAGCGACCGCCTCACCGACCGCGTGGCCAAGGCCGCCCGGGCTCTCGATTCCGAGCGCGGCCTTCACGAAGGGGCGGATACGGCTCGGCACCGTGCGTGCCTCCGCGCCGTCTTTCGCGAGCTCCAGGCCGCGCACCGTCAGTATCGGGCTCGAACCGGCCTGGCCAGCTCGCCCGCCCTCCGCCGGGCAGCCCATGCCTTCAAGCGCACCCCTTCGCTCGCCTCGCTCGCGGCCGTGGCAGCCCACCTGGACGAGATGAAGCTGCTCAACTGGTAGAGCTCCGGGATGCCGCAGGGATTCGGGGCATCTCACCCGCCGGATTCCCGAAGCCTCTCGTACGGCGACGGACTCGCGGGCAGGGCGAACGGGAAGATCCCGGGGTCTGGCGCGGATGGAACGGATAGAGGCGAGGGCCGGCGCCCTGGACCGGTGACTCCGGAGGAGTTCTGTCGCTCGCCGCGGTGAAGGAGCTGGTCGCGGCCCAGCTCGGGCGGATCACCGATGTCGAGCGCCGGGCCGCGCTGGAAGCACTCCTGATCGAGCCGCGCTTCCAGCTCCGGGACTGGGCACTGGGCGAGCCGGGCGCGCGCTACCGGACCTGGCTCGTCGCCCAGGACCGGACCAGCAACATCGGGCTGGCGTACTGTGAGTACGGCTACGGTCCCGAGCGCCCTTGGGGATACGTTTCGGCCAGCTTCCTGTCGCTCGGGGAGAGCGCCCAGTGGTACTCGACTCTGGAAGAGGCGTTCCTCGCCTCCGGGCTGGCCCCTCCCGGGCGCTGACGCGGCTCCCCCTGGTCACGGGCGGCCAGGGCCGCGGCGTGCAAGCAACACCGGTCGCCGGACCTCGACCGCGTTACCCCGGGGAGCCGCGGGCCAGCTGGGTCCAGCGCGATCAGGCCACTGCGCTAGCGCGCGGCCTGTCACACTTGATAGCGGGCCGATAGCCGCGGTTCTGAGGGAGGTGGCCACGGATCCGGCAACCCGTGGGGTGGGGATGGCTGATGGACGGGCGCGACTCATTACCTCGCCTTTCCCGTCTTGTCCCGACCCCGCACAGCAGACCTGGGGTCTCGGGGTCGCCCCGGCGGCAACGCCGGCCCCGGCGCTGGCGGGCCGCCGGACACGCGGCGCGGCATGAACCGAGCGATCGGGAACGCCGAGGGGCCAGGACGTTATTGGTTCCGGAACGCGCGCGTCCAGGTGGAGGCTCCGATGATCGTGCTCCAGGTGGTGCCCAGGGCCGGCGTGGATGCCTACAAGCTTCTGCGGCACAAGGTTACCCACGAGGCCAAGACTTGGTCCTGGACCAACCGTCGCAAGACGCGCCTCAGGCACCACCGGGTGAAAGCTGGTCACATTGATGTGAGCAGCGCCGACGGCGTTCTGGTCGCCCAGATCCGGCCCGCCGATCCGGCGGAGCTGTTCTTTCTTGCCGAGAAGTTCATTGGCCGGTTGATTGCCTGGTTCGAGGAGGACTTGCAGGCGATCAACCTCCAGTTCCGCGCCCCGGGCGCGGCCCGGCCACGGAAGCGGGGGCGGTAGGCGAGAGCGCGCGCCCTCGACCGGCCTGCGCCGGCTCGCTCCCGGATCCCACCGAGGCAACCGCCATGACTGGTCGCTGCACCGTGCTGCTGGCCCATGCCATCCAACCTCCACCCGGCCGCGGCTGGCACGGGGGCCCGACACCGCTCGGCGCGCTCCGAGGAGTCTCCGCCGAGCTCGCATCCTGGCGGCCGGCGCCGGGCCGGCACAGTATCTGGGCACTGGCCCTTCACATCGCCTACTGGAACTACGCGGTGCGCAGGATCCTGGAGCGGAACCCGGCGGGCGGCTTTCCGCGCGGACCCGCGAACTGGCCCAGGCCACCGGAGGAGCCGGTTGCGGGTCGGTGGGCGGAGGACGTGGCTCTCCTCCGCGAGGAGCATGAGGCGTTGGTCAGAGCGGCCCGCAGAGTTCCTCCGGGGCGACTGGGACGCTACCCGCCGAGGAATCGGCGCTGGACATACGGCGAGCTCCTCACCGGGATCGCCCTGCACGACGCCTACCACACCGGGCAGATCCAGCTCCTCAAGCGGCTGTGGTCGGAGGTTGGACCGGCGGGGCCGCCACGAGTCGGATGAGGCCAGGAGGCAGCCGCCGGCTCCCCGCCGCAGTCGCGCGAGGCGGGCCGGCAGTCGGCGGGGGCGTTGGAACTTTGCAGCCAGGCCATGCTTGCCGAGCGATGGGCCGCGACCTGGAGCAGTCTGGGACTTCGACCTGACCCCGGCCTCCGGGATGCGCTTCTGGCCCGGCTGGACGAGCCGGGCCGCTATTACCACACCTCCCGCCACCTCGCCGAGTGCCTGGCCGAGTTCGATCGCGCAGCCCCGCTGGCGCGGCGGCCCGCCGAAGTCGCGCTGGCCATCTGGTTTCACGACGCCATCTACGATCCTCGACGCACCGACAACGAGGAGTTGAGCGCTGCCTGGGCCCGGCAAGCCCTTACCGCCGCGGGGGCCGCGCCCGAGGTCGTGGATCGAGTCGGCCGCCTGATCCTGGCCACACGCCACACCGTGGTCCCGGCCGACCAAGACGCTCGCCTCCTGGCCGACATTGACCTCGCGATCCTCGGCGCCACGCCGGAGCGGTACGCCGAATACGAACGGCAGATCAGGCAAGAGTACGCCTGGATGCCGGAGCCAGCCTTCCGGGCAGGCCGGAGCGCAGTACTCCGCGCCTTCCTGGCCCGGGAGTCCATCTACTGCACTCCGCATTTTCGGGATCGGCTCGAGGCCCGGGCGCGGCACAACCTGCTGGGGTCGCTGGCCCGGCTGGAAGGGTGAGCCTGCGGGCTCGGTTCGCGTTGCGGCACCGCCCGTCAGGGGCTAGCTTGACCCGGAGGCAAACCGGAACGCATCTTGAACCGGCGATGTTGGACCGGGAAGCCAGTTGAGGTGCCAATCATGATGTGCCGCAGTACCACTGGGCTCGTTCTGGCTGGCCTTCTCGGAGCCAGTGGCGGTAGCAGTACGGGTTCTGGATTGGCCCCGTCCCTCCCCGTGACCGTCGTCAGCCGGTCCTCCGGATCCGGCGCCGCGGCTGC
>JBBIMQ010000202.1:0-5513 GCA_037444345.1 Gemmatimonadota bacterium
AGAACCCGGTGGCCCCCGGAACGGCGCCCAGCCAGACACTCCCTCCCGGCGTCGGCACCAGGCCCGCCGTGCGCGGGATGGGCGGGGCCCACCCGGGATCGGGGCCAGAGCCGAAGACTCGGAGGCCGCGGCCGTCGTACCGCCAGAGCCGAACCCGGGCGCCGGCGAGTGCGCCCAGGGCCTCCGCCACGGACTCCAGGCCCGTCAGCGGCGGCGCAGCGTCATGCAGATGGAATTCCCCTGCGGGTTGAACTGCACCTCGTCCACGAGGTGCCGGATCAGAAAGAGACCCCGGCCATTGGGACGGTCGAGTTCCTCCGGCTCGAGCGGGGTGGCGATGGAAGCGGGATCGAACCCCTCCCCCTGGTCGGTCACCTTGATCCGGATCACCTCGCCCGAGACCTCGGCGTTGACTTCAACGGACTTGGAGCGGTCCTCGTGATTGCCGGCCACGATGGCGTTGGCCAGCGCCTCCGCGACGGCCACCCGGAGATTGAACCGGAGCTTCCGGTTGGGCCAGGCTCCCGAGCAGCAATGCCGGGTCACCAGGTCCACGACCTCTTCGATGCAGCTCACGTCGCTCGGCACCCGGAGCGACACCTGCACCGTGGCGCCCGAAGGGCTGGGCACGCGGCGCCGGCGGACACAGAGGCGGAGGGTCGCCGGGAGCGGTGCGGTCATCCGGCGAAACTCCCCACCGCCTGCTCCGCCGTGTCGCTGATGGCGAAGAGGGTGTCGAGCTTGGTGAGTTCGAACAGCGACCGCAGATCCTCGTTGAGACCGGAGAGCCGGAGGTCCCCTCCCTGCTCCCGGACCTTCTTGGAGATGGACACCAGGGCCCCCAGCCCCGAGGAGTCAATGTATCCGGTGCGCGAGAAGTCAATGACGATTCGCCGCTCGCCGTGGTCCAGCGCCTCCTGCACCGCGCTCTTGAGTTCCTGGCGGTTGCCGACGATGAGCTGGCCCTCGACCCGCACCACGTAGACACCGCTCGGGTCCTTGCTGGCGGTGAAGCCCATTCGATTCCTCCCGGTCGGGTAGCGGTGGCGCGGGCCTGGGGCTCGCGGCCCCCAGGCCGGGCCGAGCCTTTCCCGCGGTCACCTGTGGTCCCTCACCCGCGTTGCGACGCTTCGGTGGGGGCCGCCTCGTCCCTTGCCCCGGTGCTCCCCTCCCCGGCGCTGGCCCCCTGCAGTACCACCATCGCGGCGACCTCGACAATATCATCCGGCGACGCACCGCGCGAGAGGTCGCTCATCGGGCGGGCCAGGCCCTGGAGCAGCGGCCCGAGCGCCACGGCGCCTGCCAGCCGCTGGACCAGTTTGTAGGCGATGTTGCCGCTATCGAGGTCGGGGAACACCAGCACGTTCGCCCGGCCAGCCAGCGGGGAGTCGGGGGCCTTTCGGGCGGCGACCTCCGGGACGAGGGCGGCATCGCCCTGGAGCTCCCCGTCGGCGGGGATGTCGGGGGCGAGCTGGCGGAAGTGCTCGGCCGCCTCGCGGACCCGTCGGACGCGGGGGCCCTCGGCGCTGCCCCGGGTGCTGTAGGACAGAAACGCCACCCGGGGGGCGTCGCCCACCAGGCGCGGCCGGTCCCGGGCCGCGGCCAGGGCGATCTCGGCGAGCTCGGCCGGGGTGGGTTCCGGCACCACGGCGCAGTCGGCGAAGGTGAAGACCCGGTCGTCCGGCAGGATCATGTAGAAGGCCGAGCTCACGGTCTTGACCCCGGGCGCGGGGCCGATCGCCCAGAGGGCGGCGCGCAGCACCTCGGCTGTGGTATACACGGCGCCCGCCACGCACCCGTCGGCCTCCCCGAGCGCGACCAGCGAGGCCGCGAAGCGAAGCGGGTCGCTGGCCAGGTCGAGCGCGTGCACCGCGTCGTGCACCTTGTCGGGCCGGCGCTCGCGGAGAAACCGCGCCACCCGCTCCAGCCGGAGGTCGGATCCCGGCTCGACCCCACCGGGCCCGACCAGGATCGCCTGGCAGATCGCCGCCCGATTCAGCCGCTCCACCGCGGCCCGTACCCGCGGGTCCGCCGGCTCGGGAAAGAGCACCCGGGCCTGCCGGGCCGCCGCCCGGGCCAGGAGGTCGCGCCGGAAACTCATCGCCCGAAGCGCCGCCGGAGCGCCTCGGCCACCGCGGGGTGGACCAGGCTGGAGACGTCGCCGCCGAAGCGAGCCACTTCCCGGACCAGGCTCGAGCTCACGTAGGTGGTCTCCAGGCTTGGCACCAGGAAGACCGTCTCGAGCGACGGGTGGAGCTGGCGGTTCATCATGGCCATCTGAAATTCGTACTCGAAGTCGCTCACCGCCCGGAGCCCGCGCAAGAGGAAGCGCGCCCCCTTGCGCCGGGCAAAGTCCGCCAGCAATCCCTCGAACGCTTCGTAGCTGACCCGTGGGTCGTCGCCGATGGCGGCGCGCAGCATCGCCAGGCGCTCCTCCACGCTGAAGAGCGGCTGCTTGGTCACGTTCACCGCCACGGCCACGATCACGTGCTCCGCCAGCTCCAGGCAGCGCTGGACCAGCTCGGTGTGCCCCCGAGTGGGCGGATCGAAGGAACCAGGATAGATGGCGATCAGGGTCATGGGGCGTAGCAGAACGTGAGGGCCGTGGCCCCGTAGCGACGGGTGTCGTCGCCCGCGAGCGGGGTCCGCGCCGGGTGTTCCACGGTGAGAATGCGCGCAAATGGCGTTTGCCGGAAGAGGGCGATCAGGCGGGCCGCGTCATCCCGGTTGTAGGGCGGGTCGGCGAAGCAGATATCGTAGCTCGCCGGGGGGAGCCGCGCGGCGAAGCGGAGCGCCTCGGCCCGGTGCACGGTGACCAGGGGGGCCACGCCGAGGGCCGCCACGTTGGCGCGGAGCGCGGCGAGCGAGGCGGGGGCGAGCTCCACGAAGTCGACGCTCTGCGCCCCCCGGGAGAGGGCCTCGAGCCCGAGCGCGCCGCTGCCGGCGTAGAGATCCAGGACCCGGGCCCCCGGCAGCGCTTCCCCGAGGAGGCTCATCCAGGCCTCGCGCACCCGGTCCGCGGTGGGCCGCACGCGGGGGTCGCGCGGGACGGCGAGGCGGCGCCCCTTGAACTGGCCGGCGACGATGCGCATGGGGCGGCCGGGGTTCGCCGCTTCAGCCGGCGGGCGGGCTGGCGAGGGCCCGGTCGGTTTCGCTCAAGGCCACCAGGCGGGCCTGCAGCGTGGCCGCCCCCATCCAGTCGCTGGTCTCGAGGCGGAAGGCGACGTTCACGCGCGTCCCGGCCGTCGGGCCGAGGACCCAGGGCGCCCGGTCGGCCCACTGGAACCCGATCACTTCGAGCCGGTCGGTTCCGTCGTTCAGGAACCCCTTGAGGTGGTTGGTGCCCACCCGCCGCGCTCCTTCGAGCCGCGCCTCCCGCACCCCGAACACCGGCGCGGGGTTGCCCATCCCGCACGGCTCGAGGTGGCGCACCAGCCGTTCCAGCCCCCCGCTCACCTCGGCCAGGGAGAGCACGAGGTCCACCCGCTGCTCCGGTCCCAGCACCGCCGGGTCCAGCGCCTCCCGGGCGACGGCCGCGAAGCGCTCCCGGAAGGCGGGCAGGAGGTCCCGCCGCAGGGTGAGGCCGGCCGCCATGTGATGTCCCCCGTACCGTTCCAGCAGATCGCTGCATCGCCCGAGCGCGGCGTGCAGATCGAAGCCCGAGATGCTCCGCCCCGACCCCTTGCCGATCGCCCCGTCCAGCGCGATCAGAAAGGCCGGCCGGCCGTACCGCTCGACCACCCGTGACGCGACGATCCCCACCACGCCGGGGTGCCAGTCCTCCGAGGCCAGCACCAGCCCCGCATCACGCTCGGGGTCCGCCTCCTGCTCGATCTGGGCCACGGCCTCGTCGAGGATTCGCTGGTCCATGGCCTGGCGCTCGCTGTTCAGGCGCTCGAGTTGCTGGGCCAGGTGCGCGGCGACCGCCTCGTCGTCCGTGAGGAGGAGCCGGAGCCCGTCGCTCGCATCCCCGACCCGGCCGGCGGCGTTGAGCCGGGGCGCGAGCACGTAGCCCACCTGGCCGGCCCGGATCTCCCGTCCCTCCAGACCCGCCTCCCGCAGGAGGGCCCGCAGCCCGGGCCAGCGGCTGGCCTGCATGAGCTTGAGTCCGTGGCGGACCAGCACCCGGTTCTCCCCCACCAGCGGCACGAGGTCCGCCACGGTGGCGAGGGCGACCAGGTCGAGGAAGTGGAAGGGCAGGTTGGGCGGAAGGCCGAGCACCGGCACCAGGGCCTGCACCAGCTTGAAGACGACTCCGGCGCCGCAGAGCTGGGTGAGCCCGGAACGGTCACCCTCCTGCTGGGGATTGACGATCGCGGTGGCTGGCGGGAGCCGAGGGCCCGGCAGGTGGTGATCGGTGATGACCACCTCCATCCCCAGGGCCCGGGCCTCTTCGACGGCGGCCGCGGCCGTGATCCCGCAGTCGCAGGTGACCAGGAGCGCCGCGCCGCACTCGGCAGCGGCGGCGAGGCCGGCCGGGCCCAGATCGTAACCATCCCGGATCCGGTGAGGCAGGAACGGTGTCACCCGGCCGCCCGCGAGGCGGAGGACCCGGGTGAGCAGCGCCGTCCCGCACTGGCCATCCACATCGTAGTCGCCGTGGACCAGAATCGGCCGCCCCCGTCGGACCGCACCGGCCACGGCCTCGACGGCCTCCGCCATGCCCGTCAGGCTCAGGGGGTCCGCCAGCTCGTCGAGCGAGGGCCGGAGAAATCGCCGGGCCTGCTCGGGCGTGCTCAGGCCGCGCTGGACCAACAGCGAGGCCAGGGCCGGCTGGATGCTCAGGGCGGAGGCCAGGCGCTCGACCTGGGCGGGTGCCGGGACCGGCCCGACTACCCATCGAAGCGGCGGGACCGGAAACGGGCTACTCACCGGCGTCATCGGCGTAGAGGATCACCCCGCAGCTCTCGCAGCAGTCAATCAGGACGCCGGCCCGAATCTGGACCCGCCGGTTGAGCGGGACCGTGGTGTAGCAGGCCCCGCAGGCGGCCCCTGCCAGGGCCACCACCACCCGGCTGCGGCGAGAGGTCCGGAGCCGCTCGTAGCGGGTGCGGAGCGCCCGCTCCACCTCCCGGGCCGCGCGCTCTCGCTCGGCGCGCGCCGCGTTTCGTTCCGCCTCGGCGGCCGCCAGCTTTTCCATCAGTTCCTGGCGCGTGACGGTCTGGGCCTGCTTGAGCTGCTCCAGCCGCCGGTCCGCATCCCGCGCCTGGACCTCGAGTCCGGCGATGGTATCGGCGAGCCTGATCCAGTCCGCTTCCTCCTTCTGCAGCACCGAGCGCGCCAGGTCGAGTTCGGTGGTGACCGCCGCGAGTTCCCGAGAGGAGCGGACCTGTTCGAGCCGGGCCTTCCCGCGTTCCTCGAGTTTCCGGTAGTTCTCGATCTTGAGCTCCAGGTCCTGGCGCCGTCGCTGGGCCTCGGCGACGGCCTGGCGCGCGGCCTCGGCCGCGCGCGCCCCCTCGGCCGCCGCGGTATACACCGCCACGAGCTGGGCCAGCACCCCCGCGAGGCGGTGG
>JBBIMQ010000203.1:0-5495 GCA_037444345.1 Gemmatimonadota bacterium
GGCCGGAGCAGAGGGCCGCACGCGACGTCGGGCGACAGGGCGCCGTCGTAAATGCAGAGCGCGATCTCGCGGCCCCCCGCGGTGACGAACCGGCCCGGGAGCCCGCGGGGAGGGGGTAGCGCGACCTGGTGCGGGGCCAGGACGGTGAAGCGGATCCCCTCCCGGGCCAGCACCTCGAGCGTGGGCTCGTCCACCGCCGTCTCGGGGAGCCACATCCCCTCGGGCTCTCGCCCGAACCGTCGTCGGAAATCGGCGATGCCCCAGCGGACCTCGGTCACCTTCTCCCGCAGGCTGGAGAGGGGGAGGATGGCATGGTGATAGGGCGTCGCGAGCGCGTTCCCGTGCCCCAGCCGCGCCACGCTCTGGCGATCGGCCTCCAGAATCGCGCGGTACGTGTCGGGGGCGTTGCGCTCCAGCCATTCGAGCAGCGTGGGGCCGAAGTCGAAGCTGATCCACTCGTAACAGTTCACCAGCCGGGCGATCCGGCCCCCGGCGCCGGGCACCCGCGCCGCCGCCACCGCCCGGTAACACTCCTGCTCGATCCGCTCGTTCCAGTCGTGGAAGGGAGCGGCCGACGGCTCGTGCTCGACCTCCTCGATCCAGGGATTCTCCCGGGGCGGCTGGTAGAAGTGGCCGTGAATGACCACGGAGCGGCTGGCCGGGGAGGCCAGGGGGTTGCCGGCCTGCGAGGCCTGGTGCCCGGCACCGCGCCCGCTCACACCACCACCTCCCGGCTCCCGTGCAGTGCTGCCTCCACCGCGGGCAGGATCTCGGGAAAGCAGTGGTCGCGCCGCCCGAGCTCACCCGCTCGGGCGTGGGCAGCCGCGAGGTGGGGATTGCCGGGATCGAGGGCGGCCAGGAGAAACTCCGCCTCGGCACAGTGGGTGGTGAAACGCCGGGCGGCGTAATCCCCTGCCTGGCCCGTCGTCATGATGAACTGCCAGTCCGAGGCCTGAGCCAGCAGCAACTCGCGGGCGGCCTGGGCCAGAATCGGGCGGCGGGCCGGATCGCGCAGGGCGGCCGCGGCCCGGTCCCAGAAGCCGGCCTCGAGCGCCCAGAGCCGCTGCCAGGTCCACCGGGTTTCGTCGTTGAGCCACATGCGGAAGTCGCCCCCGGCGCCCCAGGAGCCTGCCTGCAGCCGGATGCCGCGCCGGGCGGGATGCTCGCGCAGTGCCGCGGCAGCGGTCCGGGGCCGGAGCCGCCGGCGGTCGCCCAGGGCGGCACCGAGCTCGCCCAGGAAGTGTACCCCTTCGAACCACCAGTGACCGAACAGCTCGGTGTCGAAGGGGATGGCGATGATCGAGGGCGGGCGGTTTCCTGGCGGCTCGCGGCCTGCGGCAATCGCCTCCAGCAGCTCCGCGAAGTGCCGGGCGTGTTCTGCGGCGCGGCCGAAGGCACGCTCCGGCTCGTAGGGTGCCTTGGCGCCCAGGTCGGAGCCGGGGGCGCTCACGCGCCAGAACTTGAGGCCGCCGGGCCAGCGAATCTTGTGGAACTCGAGGTACCACTGGTCGCCCGGGTAGCCGAGGTGCCGGTTCCAGACCTGCCGGGAGGCGGTGGGGTTCCGCACCAGCACCGACACCGTCCGCCCGCCAGGCCGGCCCAGGACGCGGTAGGCGTGGTGGGGCGAGTTGGCGGCCTCGCCGGGTGGCGGAACGTCATCCGGCTCGCCGTAGGCGCTCGCGGAGCGGCCGGCGCGGGCCTGGTGGGAATCCACGAAGAAGTAGCGAAATCCGGCGTCGGCCAGGTGCTCCTCGATGCCACGCCGCGGGCCGCTCCCCGGAGCCTCGGGGAGCGGCTTCCAGCGGCCTCGGGGCCGGTAGGCACATTCGGGGAGCCAGACCCCCTCGGGCTCGCGCCCGAACAGGCGGCGGTGCTCGGCCCGCCCCAGGGCCAGCTGAAGCCGGATGCTCTCGTCCCGGGCGAGCAGGGGCAGGAAGGCATGGGTGGCAGCGCTCGAGACGAGTTCGATCGCTCCGGCCTGCTCCAGCTCCCGCAGCCCGCCCACGATGCCACCGTCGAGGCGCCGGAACCGGTCGCGCAACGACCGGAGACGAGTCTCCCAGAAGCGCACCAGGGGCAGGAGATGGGCCTCGCCCGCGGCCCGGAGGGCACCGGGAGCCTCGGCGCAGGTAGCGAGCCGCTGCTCGAAGTACCGCTCCAGCTCGGCGGCGAAGTCCGGGCTCGCCAGCTGATTGGCCAGCACTGGTGTCACGCCGATGGTGAGCGGGAGGGCAACTTCGCCCCGCCGCAACGCCTGAAGCTCGGCCACCAGCGGCAGATAGGAGTCGATCGCTGCCTCACACAGCCAGTCGCTGCCGTGGGGCCAGCGCCCGTGATGCAACACCCACGGCAAGTGGCTGTGGAGTACCAAGACGACCGCGACTGGCGCGCGCGTCATCCCCTCACCGGGGGGTGGGCCAGCACGCGGCGGTACAGCTCCAGATAGCGGGCCGCCGAGTGCCCCCAGCCGAAATCCCGCGCCATGGCCTCTCGCTGCATCGCGGCCCAGCGCGGCGGGTCGTTGTAGCGGTCAATCACGTGCCGCGCCACCCGCAGCAGGTCCTCCGAGCTGTACTCGTCGAAGAGAAACCCCGTCACCTCGTCCTCGATGGTGTCCACCAGCCCGCCCACGCGCCGCGCGAGCGGGATGGTGCCGTACCGCTCGGCCCGGAGCTGGGCCAGGCCGCACGGCTCGTAGAGCGACGGCATGAGGTAGATGTCGGCGCCCGCCATGAGCCGGTGTTCCAGCCGCTCCGAGAAGCCCAGGTGCACGCTGAGCCGGTCGGGCCAGCGGGCCTCCCACATCTTGAGGAGCTGCTCGTACTTGGGCTCGCCGGTGCCGAGGAAGATGAACTGGGCCTCGAGCATGAACAGGGTATACTCGCCGGTGATGAGCTCGAGGCCCTTTTGGTGGGTCATCCGGGCGGTCATGGCAAACAGCGGGATCCGCCGGCGCTGGGGAAGGCCGAAACTCCGCTGGAGCGCAGCCTTGCAGCGGGACTTGCCTGACAGATCGTCGCGGGAATAGTTGGCGGTGATGTGCGGGTCCGTGGCCGGGTTCCACTCGTCCAGGTCAATACCGTTGATGATCCCCACGAACCGGTCGCCGAGCCAGAGAAACACGTCGTGCAACCCGAAGCCCCCCACCGGGGTCCGGAGCTCGTGGGCGTGGGTGGGGCTCACCGTGGTGACCGCATCGGCGAACTTGAGCCCGCCCTTGAGGAGGTTGAGCCGCCCGTACCACTCCAGGCACTCCCAGGTGTAGAGCTCCCAGGGAAGACCGGCCTCGCTCACCCCTTCGGCCGGGAAATGGCCCTGAAACCCCGCGTTATGCACCGTGAGCACGGTCCGCAGGCCCTCGGCGAACGGCCGCGCACCGCGCAGCACCCGCAGATACACCGCGGCCAGTGCCGTGTGCCAGTCGTGGCAGTGCAGGATCGCCGGTGTGCGGGTCACCCGAGGGAGCAGCTCGATCGCCGCCCGGCAGAAGAAGGCCCAGCGCTGGAGGTTGTCGGGATAGTCCGCCGCATTCTCGCCGTAGATCCCCGGCCGGTCGAAGTAGGGGTGCTCGATGCAGTACACCCGAGGGCGGCCTGACTCGGCGGGGAGCCGATACAGCCGCCCCTCCTCCAGGCGGGGCCCCACCTGGACCTGAAAGGGCCCGCCGACCCGCTCGAGTCCCGGCGCCACGCTCCGTACCGAGCGGTGGAGCGGCATGATCACGGCGGTGGGGAACCCCTGTTTCGCCTGGATGCCGGCGAGCCCGGCCACCGCTTCGGCCAGGCCGCCGGTGCGGGCCAGCCACCCGTATTCGGCTGCCAGATGCACGATGGAGCACGGCGGGCCGGCACCGGCCTCCGGGGCCGAGGCTGGCAGGTCATTGGAAGACGGGCGCTCAGTCCGGGGGGACACTCGCGGCAGCCTCGCCCCGCATGGCGGGCGCATAGAACCGGGTCACGTACTCCTCCACCATCCGGCGCCCGGTGAAGTGCTCTCCCGCCACCTTGAGCGCGTGCTTCATGCGCTGCAGCCACTCGACCGGCAGCCCACGGGCGTCCCGGGTGTAATACATCGGCACCACCTGTTCCTCAAGAATCGCGTACAGTCGGTCCGCGTCCGCCCGGTCGGGATCCTCCCCGGGCTGGGCCGGCGGAATCGCCCAGCCGTTGGTGCCCGAGAAGCCCTCCGCCCACCAGCCGTCCAGCGTGCTTAACTGCGGCACTGCGTTGAGGGCCGCTTTCATCCCGCTGGTGCCGCAGGCCTCGAGCGGGGGGCGCGGCATGTTGAGCCACAGGTCCACCCCCTGCACCAGGCGGTGGGCCAGGTGCATCTCGTAGTCCTCGAGGAAGGCCACCCGCCCCTGGAGCCGAGGATCCCGAGTGAAGGCGTAGACCTGCTGCAGCACCTCCTTGCCTGGAGTGTCCTCCGGGTGCGCCTTCCCGGCGAAGATGATCTGTACCGGCCGCCACGGGTTCACCAAGAGATCATGCAGCCGGTCGAAGTCGGTGAAAAGGATCCCGGCGCGCTTGTAGGTGGCGAAGCGGCGGGCGAATCCGATGATCAGGGCGTCCGGATTGATCAGGGTGCCGGCGCCCACCACGTGGGCGGCCTCCTTCCAGCGCTCGGCCCAGCGGCGGCGCGCCTCCTCGCGAATGTAGGTGAGGAGGCCGCGCTTCATCTCCAGGTGGAGCTGCCAGAGTTCCATGTCGTCCAGGGCGAGGACGGCGTCCCAGAACCCCGGTTCCTGGCAGCGCTCCAGCCAGCCCGCTCCCAGGTGGCGGTCCATGAGCCGCAACATCCGGCTCGACATCCAGGTGGGCAGATGCACCCCGTTGGTGATGTGCTCGATCGGCACCGCCTCCGCGGGGAGCCCGGGCCAGAGTTTCCGCCAGATCTCGCGGGAGACCTCGCCATGGCGTTTCGCCACCCCGTTCACCCGGCTGGAAAGCCGGATCGCAGTGGCGGTCATGTGGTAGAGCGGTGCCTCGTCGTCCGGCATGCGGCCCAGCCTCAGGAACTCCTCGGGCGTGATCCCCAGCTCCTCCCAGATGGGGCTGGCGCAGCGCAGGACGTGGTCCGCCGCGAAGCGGTCGTGCCCCGCCGGCACCGGCGTGTGGGTGGTGAAGATGCTCCGGGCGCGCACTTCCCGGATCGCCTCCCCCAGGCTCGCCCCCGCGGTCACCAGCTCGCGCAGCCGCTCGATGAACATGAACGCCGCATGCCCTTCGTTGGCATGCCAGGCGGCTGGCTCCACGCCCACCGCGCGCAGCACCCGCACCCCACCCACCCCCAGGATCCACTCCTGGCGGAGCCGCAGATCGGGGCCCCCGGCGTAGAGTTTGCCCGAGAGGTCCCGGTCCGCCGGATCGTTCTGCTCCAGGTTGGTATCCAGGAGATACACCGGGACGCGACCCACCAGCATGCGCCAGGCGCCCACGTGCACCGCGCGGTCGAAGGTCCGCACGACGGCGAGAAACGGCTCGCCCCTGGGGCCC
>JBBIMQ010000204.1:0-5478 GCA_037444345.1 Gemmatimonadota bacterium
GCGGGTCGGTGAGCAGGCTGCCCCGGGCATCGGTGGCTTCGCCCCGCCGCTCCCTCACCCCGCCCAACACGAAACGCACCGCGGATCCGCAGGAAGGGGGCAAGAGGATGCCGCGCCGGTAGCGCTGCCGGCGGAGCGCGATCGCCGCCCGCGCCAGCCCCGATGCGCCCGGCGCCAGCGTGATCACCCGGCGGCCGGGGAGGGCAAGCTCGACCAGCGGGGCCAGGCTCCGGCGCACGGCGACGTCGCCGCCCGCCGCCTCGAGCGCGGGGAGCGCCAGGACCAGATCGCCCAGATGATTGGGCGCGCGCACGAGCAACGAGGACTCGGGCATGGCCTCGGTCAGGGATGGCGAGCCTGAGCCCGGGCGGAAACGACCAGGGACGGGGCAAAGCGGCGAAGCACCCGCTGGCCTCACCGAGCGGTCGGGCCGGTGACTGCGGTGCTCGCCTGTGGCCGGCGATCGCCGAGCGGGTCAGTCCACCTGCAACACCGCCAGAAACGCCTCCTGCGGGATCTCCACCTGGCCGAGCTGCTTCATCCGCTTCTTGCCCTCCTTCTGCTTCTCGAGGAGCTTGCGCTTGCGGGTCACGTCGCCGCCGTAGCACTTGGCCAGGACGTCCTTCCGGAGGGGCGGAATGGTCTCCCGGGCGATCACCTTGTGGCCGATCGCGGCCTGAAGCACCACTTGGAAGAGCTGGCGCGGAATCAGCTCCTTGAGCTTCTCGGCGACCTTGCGGCCGTATTCATAGGCCTTCTCGCGGTGGATGATGACGCTGAAGGCATCCACCGGCTCGCCGTTGATCAGCAGGTCGAGCCGCACCAGGTCGGACTCCCGGTAGTCGCCCAGTTCGTAGTCCAGCGAGGCGTAGCCCCGGGAGAGACCCTTGAGCCGGTCGTAGAAGTCGAGGACGATCTCGGCCAGCGGAAAGTCCCAATCGAACTCGACCCGGGTCGCATCGAGGTACTTCATCCCGCGATAGACCCCGCGCCGGTCCTGGCCCAGCTTCATGATGCCACCGATGTATTCGGCCGGGGCCATGATGCGGGCCTTCACGTAGGGCTCCTCGATCCGCTCGATCCGGGCCGGGTCGGGCAGGTGGGTGGGGTTTTCCACCAGCAGCATCTCGCCGTTGGTGAGGTACACCCGGTATTCCACCGTCGGCACCGTGGTGATGAGCTCGAGATCGAATTCCCGCTCCAGCCGCTCCCGGACGATGTCCATGTGCAGCAGGCCGAGAAACCCGCAGCGGAACCCGAAGCCGAGCGCGGTGGAGGTCTCCGGCTCGTAGCTCAGGCTCGCGTCGTTGAGCTTGAGCTTGGCCAGCGCGTCGCGCAGCGATTCGTAGCGATCGCTGTCGGTGGGGTAGAGGCCGGCGAAGACCATCGGCTTGGCTTCCCGGTACCCGGGGAGCAGCTCGGGGGCGCGATCGTGCGCGTCGAGCACGGTGTCGCCCACCCGGGTGTCGGACACGCTGCGGAGATTGGCGACGAGATAGCCGACCTCGCCCGCCTCGAGCACCTCGGTCGGCTTGTGGCCGAGCTGGAGGTAGCCCACCTCGTCCACGGTGTAGACATCGTCCGGGTGCGAGCCGAAGGCGATGTCCATCCCCCGGCGCACCGCCCCGTCCACCACCCGGATGCTCGGGATGGCGCCGCGGTAGCGGTCGAAGTACGAATCGAAGATCAGGGCGCGGAGCGGCGCATCCGGCCGGCCGCGGGGTGGGGGAATGCGGGTGACGATGGCCTCGAGGAGTTCGGGGACGCCGGTCCCCTCCTTGGCGGAGACTCTGAGAATCTCGTCAGGCGCAACCCCGATCAGATCCACGATCTCCTGGGCCCGCCGCTCGGGCTCGGCGCCGGGGAGGTCGATCTTGTTGAGCACCGGGAGGATCTCGAGGCCGGCATCGAGCGCAAGAAACAGATTGGACAGGGTCTGGGCCTGAATGCCCTGCGAGGCGTCCACCACCAGGATCGCGCCCTCGCAGGCCGCGAGCGAGCGGGAAACCTCGTAGGTGAAATCCACGTGCCCGGGCGTGTCAATCAGGTTGAGCTCGTACTCCCGGCCGTCCCGGGCACGGTAGAGCATCCGCACCGCGTTGAGCTTGATGGTGATCCCCCGCTCCCGCTCGAGGTCCATCGAGTCGAGGACCTGGTCCCGCATGAGCCGCTTCTCGATCGCCCCGGTGGCCTCGATCAGGCGATCGGCCAGGGTGCTCTTGCCGTGGTCTATGTGGGCGACGATGCAGAAGTTGCGAATGCGGGACTGGCGCATGGCGACAAATATACCCGGCCGGGCCGGGCGAACGGCCCCGCACCGGAGGGGCGACCCGCGGCCGCGCGGCGCGCGGTTCATTGTTCACCGGTCGCCACTTACCCTTCTCCCATGTCGCGCGCCTCCGATCCCGGGTTCTCCCCCCACCTGGGCATGGTCCTGGTGGTGCTCCTCTGGGGGGTGAACTTCGCGGCCACCAAACTGGCCTTGCCCAGTATCCCGCCGCTCGCCTTCGCCGCCATCCGCTTCACGGTGGGCTCGGCGGTCATGGCCTGGCTCCTGGCGCGGCGGCAAGGCCTCGAGCGCCCCCCGCCCGGGATGGCCTGGCCCCTGGTGTGGCTCGGCCTGCTGGGCAACACCGCCTATCAACTCTGTTTCATGCTGGGCCTGCAGCGCACCAGCGCCACCAACACCTCGCTCCTGCTCGCCGCCATGCCGACCGTGGTCACCGTGTCGGCGAGCCTCCTCGGACTCGAGGCCCTGACCGCCCGGCGCCTGCTCGCGTTGGGCCTGGCCTCGGCCGGGGTCGTGGCCGTGGTCGCCGGGCGAGGCCCGGGACTGGAAGGGGACCTGCTCGGCGACCTGCTCATCGTGGCCGGGGTGCTGTGCTGGACCGCCTTCACGATCGGCCTCCGCCTGGTGGGGCGCCGGATGTCAGCCCTGGGGATCACCGCCTGGACCACCTTCACCGGCGCCCCGGGACTGCTCCTCGCCGGCCTGCCCGACCTGGCGCGGACCCGCTGGGGCGAGGTGAGCCCGGAGGCATGGGGCGGTCTCGCCTACTCGACGACCCTCTCCTTCGCCGCGGCGTACATCCTCTACAATGACGCCGTGCGGCGACTCGGGGCGGGCCGCACGGTGCTCTACACCTGCGCCACGCCGCTGGTCGCCAGTGCTGCGGCCATGCTGGTGCTGGGCGAACGCCCCACCGCCTGGCACGGGCTCGGTGCCCTGCTCATCGTGACCGGGGTGGCCCTCGGCCGCGGCGAGGACGAAGTGGCCGCGGCAGGGGAGCGCTAGGGCGGCCCTACGAGCCGCCCTCCAGCTCCTCCAGCCGCGCCATCGCGCGGCGAAGATGGGGAATCACGATGCTCCCGCCCACGACCAGCCCCACGGCGAAGAGCTCGAGCAATTCCTCCCGGGTGACACCTTCCTCGCGGCAGCGGACCAGGTGGTAGGTGACGCAGTCGTCGCAACGGAGCACCAGACTCGCCACCAGGCCCAGCATCTCCTTGGTCCTGGTACCCAGCACGCCCGGCTGGTACGCCTGGTGATCCAGCGCGAAGAACCGGTTGATGGTCAGGTTCCCGGCACCGAGAATCAGCTCGTTCATCCGCTGCCGGAAGGCATGGAAGTCGGAAAGGGGCGGCGAGGTCATGGGAGGAGAGGTCCCCTTCAGTCGGTCTGTCCCTGCACGATCTCCCGGTAGCTCTCCGGATTCCACTTCGGACGCTCCGGGGCGCTGGCGATCTCCTGCCCCAGATAGAACAGCAGCCGCACGATCCGGGTCATCTTCTCGTAGTCAATCTTCTCCGGCGAGTCGCTGACCTGGTGGTAGTCCGGGTGGACCCCGCTGAAGAAGAAGAGGACGGGAACGCCGCGCTTGGCGAAGTTGTAGTGGTCGGACCGGTAATAGAACCGTTCCTCCGGCCAGGGGTCGGCAATCGGCTTCAGGTCGAGCTCGGGATGCGCCGCGGCCACCCGTTCCACCGTGGGGCCCAGGTCGGAGTGTTCCTTCCCGATGGCGACGACGGTGTCCCGCCAGTTCCGGCCGATCATGTCAATGTTGAGGTCGGCCACCAGTTGCCCGATGGGCACCGGGGGGTGCGCGGTGAAGTACTCGCTTCCCCAGAGTCCCTTTTCCTCGCCGCTCACGGCGAGGAAGATGATCGAGCGCCTGGGCCGCGCTCCCGGCTGGGTGAACGCCTGGGCCAGCTCGATGAGGGAGACCGTGCCGGAGCCGTCATCGTCGGCGCCGTTGCAGATCGAGTCGGCGCCGCGGGCCGAGCAGCCCTGGGACGGCGCCGTGCCGACGTGGTCCATGTGGGCGGAGTAGACCAGATACTCCCGCCGCAACCTGGGGTCGCTGCCCTCCAGGATGCCGAGTACGTTAGGCGCCTGGGCGCTGTCCACCACTGTTTCCTTGAAATCGAAGCTGATCCGGAGGCCGGGGACCTCGCGAGCCACCGCGGTCGAGGCGGAGCGGATCGCCGCCAGATCGAGCTGGGCGAGCCGGGCCACCTCGCGCAGCGCCCGCTCGTGCACCTCCACGACCGGTGTTGCTGGGCGGTCGTCGCTCCCCACGCTCAGCCGGTTCAGCGGCTGAGCGAGGAGCCGCTGGGCGAAGGCCGCCGAGTCGCGGTTGCTCACCAGCACCAGGCCGGCGGCCCCCGCTTGCCGGAGCAACACCGTGGGCGCGCCCTGGGCCGCCGGGGGGAGCGGTTTGGCGAGATCGAGCACCAGGAGCACCACCTTGCCTCGCACCGGCAGATCCTTCAAGGCCTGCGCCTCCACGGCTCCGCCCACGAGATAGGCAGGCGCGCTGATGGGCTGGGCCGGGATTCCCCCGAACCCGTATCGCGCGTCGCGGCCCAGGGTGGCGCGGGCGTGGGTGGCGCCGATCGCGAAGCCGACGTGGGAGGCTGCGAGATCGAGCCGGCGGCGGATGATCGGGTAGCGCTGGAAAAAGGTGCCGCGGTCGCCGCCCGGCTCGAGGCCGACGGCCGCGAACCGGCTCGCGAGGTACTGCGCGGTCTTTTCCAGGCCCGGGCTCGGCGTGTCCCGGCCGCCCATCGAATCGTGCGCGATGAGGTGGAGGTGCTCGGAGAGATCGTCCGCGGTGATCGTTTCGGCGGCGGCCACGAGCGGGCGCGGGGCCTGGGCTCGGGCCGGGGTGGCGGCGGCCAGGCCAACGCTCCCGGCCACGGCCAGCCGGCGGACAAGGACAGATCGAGGCATCAGGCGCTTCCGGATCGGGGTGACGGAAACCGGTGAACGGTGAGAGGCCGAGCGGAAAGGGTAACCGAAGCCCGTTCGACTGGGGAGCGGTGCGCCGTGGGCGACTGCCCCGCGGCTGCCGCTCAGCGTGTACGGCCCGCCGTCCCCCGCGGTTTCAAGGGCGCCGCCGCTTGAGCTCGGGTTCGCCCGTGCTCCTGGGTGCCGGGCGCTCCCGGGACGCCGCCCCACCCCCCCGCGCCTCGGGG
>JBBIMQ010000205.1:0-4583 GCA_037444345.1 Gemmatimonadota bacterium
CGGCAACCCGGCCCGCGGCGGTCAGGGCCACCCACGGAACCAACCCGATGACGAGACATCCCCCGGCCAGGACGCCGAGGCCGAGGCGCATTCCCCGCGGCGGATCGGTCACGCGATCGTCGCCCTCCCCTCCCGCGCGGGATCGGCCCAGGAAGACCGTCCCGCCGAGCCTGACAAAGCACCCGAGAGCCAGGGCGCCGGTCAGCGCGACGAGCGCCGCGGCCAGGCCTGCGAACCGGAGCGGTCCCGCCGCGCCAGCCGCCGTCAAGGCGCCCCGAAGCGTGATCCACTCGCTCACGAACCCGTTGAGCGGGGGAAGGCCGGCGATGGCCAGCGCGCCCACCAGAAACGCGGCGGCGGTCCGAGGCATGAGCCGCCCCAGCCCCCCCAGCCGGTCGAGCTCCCGCGTGCCGGTGGCCCGGACCACCGCGCCGGCCCCCAGGAAGAGCAGGCTCTTGAACAGGGCGTGGTTCAGGGTATGGAGCAGGGCGCCGGTGAAGCCCAGCAAGGCCAGCGCGGGCTCGTGATAGGCAGCCCCCAGCGCGCCCAGCCCCAGGCCCACCAGGATGATCCCGATGTTCTCCACGCTGCTGTAGGCCAGCACCCGCTTGAGGTCGTGCTGGGCCAGGGCCCAGAGCACCCCGAGTACGGCGGAGGCGAGCCCGAGGAGGAGCACGGTCCAGCCCCACCAGGGCGGCGGCGGGCCGAGCAGGGTGAGGACCCGGAGCAGGCCGTAGATGCCGGTCTTGATCATGACACCGGAAAGGAGCGCCGAGATGTGAGACGGGGCGGCCGCGTGAGCCCCCGGCAGCCAGAAGTGGAGCGGAAACGCCCCCGCCTTGGCTCCGAACCCCAGGAGCGCGAGCACGAGCACCGCGGCGCCCGCCCCGCCCAGCGCTGGCGCCACAGCGGCAAGAGTGGAGAACGTGTAGTCCGGGCCGGCACCGCCCCACACCAGGAACATGGCGAGCAACGCCGCGGTCCCGGCGTGGGTGAGGACAAGGTAGAGTAGACCCGCCTCCCGGACCTCGCCCGACTCGTGCTCGACCACGATGAGAAGGGAGGCGCTCAGCGCCATCACTTCCCACAGCAGCAGAAACAGCACGGCCGCCTGCGCCGTGAGCACCCCGATCATCGCGGCCAGAAACAGTGCCAGCGTGGCGTGAACCGGTGCGACGCTCCGGTGCTCCCGCTCGGCTGCCAGGTACGTGACGCCGTACACCCCGGCGGCGGCGCCGACCAGGCCCAGGAACAACAGAAACCAGGCGGACAAGGGGTCGAGGCCGAAGACCCACACACCACCCGGAAGGGAAGGGGCCAGCCGAACCGGCTCCACCCCAGCACCGAGAAGCGCCCGCAGAGCCCCCGCCGCGGTGAGCCCGCAGCCCGCCACCAGCCACAGCCGGAACCAGCGCTCCGCCGCGCGAGGCCGCCCCCCGAGCAGTAGCACGCCTGTTCCGGCTGACAGGAGCGCCAGGACACCCGCCCCGATCAGGAACACGCAAGCCCCCGCCGCTCGGCGCTCTCTGCCCCGCGGGCCGGAGCCAGCGCGGGAAGCCTCATGGCCGCTTGACCCGGAACTGGCCGGTCGTGTGCTGGGACAGTTCCCGCAACCGGTGGAGCAGGCGCTCGTCCGGGGCCCGGCTCCGGAGCAGCTCGCGCAGCTCCGGGTCGCGGAGGGCGAAACCCAGCTCGGCCAGAATCCGCAGGTGGGAGGGCACGCTGGGGCTCACCACGAAGAAGACCGCGTGGACCGGCTGGCCGTCAATGGAGTCGAAATCCACCGGGCGGCGCAGCAGAAAGAGCGCCACCAGGGGGCGGCTCACATGCAGCAGGATCGGGTTCCGCACATGGGGAATCGCGATCCCGTCACCGATACCGGTGGACCCCATCGCCTCGCGGGCCTCCAGCACGGCGAGCAGGTGCGCCCGGTCCACCTCCGCGGGAAGCGGCAGATGCTGAACGATGTGGGCCAGCACCGCATTCTTATCGTCGCCCGGAACGTCCCGATGGATGCCGCCGGCCTCCAGCAGGTCGGCGAGGGGAGGGATCCGCTCCGGAGTGCGCCGCGCCTCGTCCAGGAGCGCCCGGGACACCGGCACCCCGTGCTCCACCGCCCATTCCCAGACCTCGATCGCGTTGAGGTGCAGGCGCTCGTTCACCCGATGGACCGGTAGGTCCCGCTCGGCGATCCACCGCCGGAGCGTGGCCTCATCCACCCCGAAGTACTTCGCGGTCTGGCGAATGGTCAGTTGCATCGGGCTCCGGACCCAGGCCCCGAGACGGGAAGGGATGGCCGGGGCTGGAAGGCGAGGCGGGTCGTCACCTGGTACCGCGCTGGAGGAAACTCGGAACCAACCACTATTGAACCGACGTTCAATGTAGCCGAGCCCTGGTCCCTGTCAACGCCTCCCGCGACCCCGCGCGTCTACTTGGCGCTCCGCCGCCCGAGGCCCGGCCCGAAGCCGCGAGGCCCGCGGGAGGATCGGTCGGGGCCGGGGCAGGGCCCGGTGATCGGTAACCCCTCGGACCCGCGGCTGCCGCCCGGGCCGGCGTCCGGCGCTAGTCCCGGCTCGCCCGGAGCGCGTTGAGGATGGCCGCCACGTCAATGACTTCCTGGAGCACGGCCCCGACGGTCGGCGGGATGTACCCCAGCGCCGCGACCACCATCGCGGCCCCGCTCAGCCCGAGCCCCCCGGCGATACTCTGCCAGGCAACCCGGCGGGTTCGCCGCCCGATCACCACGGCCTCCGCCACCTGCGCCGGATCGTCCGCCAGAACCACCACGTCCGCCGCTTCCGTCGTGACCCCGCCTCCGTGCGCTGCGAGGGCGACACCCACGGTGGCGCGGCTCAGCGCCGGGGCGTCATTGGTCCCGTCACCCACCATGAGCACGTGCTCCCCGCTCCGCTCCAGCGCCTCGACCGCGGCCACCTTGTCCGCCGGCAGGAGACCGGCAAGGACGTTCGAGATCCCCGCCTGGCGCGCCACGGCATGGGCCGTGACCTCGTCGTCGCCGGTGAGGAGCACCACCCGATCGAGGCCCAGGCCCTTCAGCCGCTGGAGCAGGGTCGCCGTCTCGGGGCGGAGCTGGTCGGCGAAGATGATCGTGCCCGCTGCCTGGCCGTCAATGGCCACCCAGGCCGTGAGCTCCCCATTCCGCGGGACGGAGGCGAATCCTGCCTCGCTCCCCGGATACCGGGTGGCGACATAGGTCCGGCTCCCCACGGCCACTTCCCGGCCCTCGACCCGCCCGGTGATCCCATGCCCGGCTGCCTCCCGCACCTCGCTTGCGCCGCCCCAGGTGAGGCCCCGCTGGACCGCGGCCCGGACCACCGATCGGGCCAGCAGGTGCCCGGACCCCTGCTCCACGGCGGCCGCGAGCCGCAGGACCTCCGCCTCCGTGAAGGGCGCCAGCGCCACCACCTGCGCCACCTCGGGCCGCCCCACGGTGAGAGTGCCCGTCTTGTCCAGCGCGACCGCCGTGACCTTGGCCAGCCGCTCCATCGCCTCGCCGTGGCGAACGATGAGCCCGTGAAGCGCCGCATGGTTGATCCCGCCCACGAACGCCACCGGAGCGGCGAGAATCAGGGGGCAGGGGGTCGCCACCACCAGCACCGCGAGGACCCGGACGGGCTCCCCCGAGGCGAGATAGGCTAGCCCACACACCAGCAGCGTGAGCGGCGTGAAGTACACCGCCGCCCGGTCGGCCATGCGCTGGAGCCGCGACTTGCTGGCCTGGGCGCGCCGCACGAGCTCGACGATCCGCGCGTACTGGCTCTCCCGCGCCGGCGCCAGCGCGCGAACCGTGAGAGGCCCGTCCAGATTGAGGCTGCCCGACAACAGCCCCGACCCCGGTGCCGCCGCCACCGGAAGCGGTTCCCCCGTGAGGCGCGACTCGTCCACGTGGGAGCGGCCTTCCACCACCTCGGCGTCGCACGGCACCATCTCGCCGGGCCGCACCAGGAGCACGTCCCCGATCGCAACCTGGTCCGCGGCAACCTCCTCGACCCGCCCCCCGCTCAGCCGGTGGGCCCGGCGCGGCGCGGCCGCCTCGAGCTGCTCCACCGCGCGGCTCGCCCGGCCCGCGGCGTAGTGCTCGAGCGCTTCGCCCCCGGTCTGCATCAGCACCACCACCAGCCCGGGGAGCGGCTGGCTCAGCACCACCGCGGCGACGATGGCGAGAGAGGCCACCAGGTCCGCGGCAAACCGGCCCCGGAACACCCCGGCCAGCGTCCGCAGGACCAGCGGGGTGCCCGCTCCAACCAGACCCCAGAAAAGAACCCGCTCTCCCCAGACAGCATGCGGCCCCGCCCGCAGGGCGAGGCCGCTGGCCAGGACCAGAAGTGTCGCGAACGGGGGCAGGGCGGCGCGGAGCGGCAACGCCCGCGCGCCGAAACTCACGAGGCGGCCTGCCGCTGCTCGGCTTCGCCGCTCTTGCTCTCCCGCCGCAGCGAGAAGCCCGGGGGGGGGGGCGGGGGGGGCGGGGGGGGGGGGGGGGGGCGGGGGGGCGGGCGGGGGGCGCGGCGGGGCGGCGCGGGCGGGGGGGGCGGCGGGCGGCGGCGGCGGGGGGGGCGGCGCGG
>JBBIMQ010000205.1:4593-5377 GCA_037444345.1 Gemmatimonadota bacterium
CCCCCGCCGCCCTGAGAAGCTTCCGCCGCACATTCCCCACATGCACGTCCACCACGTTGCTCTCCGGGTCGAAGTGCATGTCCCACACCTTCTCTAACAGCGTCGTCCGACGCACCACCTGCTCCGGGTGCAGCAGGAAGAACTCCACGATCTGGAACTCCTTCGGCGTGAGGTCGAGGGGCCGATCGTTGACCAGCACCTGGTGGCGCAGGCGGTCGAGCGTGAGCGGCCCGTAGCGCAGGATCTCCATCCGCTCGGCGCCGCCCCGCCGCGCCAGCGCCCGCACCCGGGCCAGGAGTTCCTCGAACCGGAACGGCTTGGCGAGGTAGTCGTCCGCCCCCGCATCTAGCCCGCGGACCACGTCCTCCACCGCGTCCCGCGAGGTGAGCATCAGGATCGGGGTGTTCCGGCCCTCCCGCCGCAGCTCCATCGCGATCTGGAACCCGTTCTTCTTGGGAAGCACGACGTCTAGGAGGATGACATCGTAGTCGTAGACGTGGGCCAGGGTCGTCGCTTCCTCGCCGTCGGCGGCGATATCCACGACATAGCCCTCCTCCTTCAGCCCCTGCTCGATGAAGCCCGCGACCTTCCGGTCGTCTTCCACGACGAGGATTTTCATGGCGCGCAAGCTAGAGGCCCGAAGGTGAACGAGCCGCGAACCGATCGTGAAGGAGCCTTCACACTTTCAACCCTCCCCGGGCGGCTCGGCGCTGGCTCCCACCGGCAACTCCAGCAGGAAGCACCCCCCCTGGCCGGGCCGGGCCTCCGCCCTGAGCTCGCCACC
>JBBIMQ010000206.1:0-5373 GCA_037444345.1 Gemmatimonadota bacterium
CGCCCGTGGTGGCCGTGCGCCGGCTCCTCGCCCGGACGGGGCGTGGTCACGTACAGGGTCCCGGTGCGCTCGGGGGCATAGGGCCCGGGCGGGTCGTAGGCGGCGAACGGGAGCAGGGGGCGGAGGAAGTCAGGCGTCTCGACCACCTCGAGGTCGCCTTCCGGGATGGTGACCAGATCGCGGGCCAGGAGAAAGCTGCGGGCCCGCTCCACGGCGTCTCGAAAGGCGGGGAGGAGCCCGCTCCCGGGCCCGCCCCGGCTCCGCAACCGCTCGACCAGGGTGCGCCAGGGCACCGTGGGAGCGATCCGGCGGGCCAGTGCCTCCAGCTCGGCGGCGGTCTCCTCGACCAGCCGGAGCCCGTAGCGGTAGAGCTCCGGAGCGCCGGCCTGCAGCGCGTGCTCGTGGTGCAGCCGGCGATTGAACTGCTCCTCGCCGATCGCGAAGGAGAGGTCGTCATGATGCGCGGCCAGCTCGCTTCGGAGCGCCACCCCGAAGCGGGCCACCGCCGCGGAGGCCTCCGCCATCGCCGCATCCAGCGGCTCGGCGAGCTCGGGCGCTCCCGCCCGCACTGCCGCTGCCGCCTCGGCCAGGAGCCCGGGCGCCGCCTCCAGCATCTTGCGGGCGGTTTCGAGAAAGACGCGGGGCGGGTCGCGCAGGGTCTCCCGGGCTCCTTTGAGGAACTCGGGGGTGGCCCGGATCCGCCCGAAGAGCCCCCGAGCCCGCTCTGCCGCCGTGCCGTACCGGCGCCGCAGCAGGGTGTGATACCCGGTGAAGAGGTGCGCCAGCCAGAAGCCCGGGTCGTGCACGTGGGGCCGTTCCCGCTCGAACCGGGCGATGGTGATCCGCACCTCGTCGAGCAAGGCGGTCCGCTCGATCTCCTCCGGCGGGTCCTCCACCTCGAGCTGCTCGATCGCGCCGGCGAGGGACCGGAACGCGGCCAGGTGCGCCCGCATCGTGTCCGCGGTGAAGTCGCCCAGCCGGTCGTCCGCTCCCGTGACCCCGGCGGCGCTGGCCGCGGGCGGGTCGAAGTGCCAGCGCAGATCCAGGTACGAGCGGAACAGCTCCTCAGTGGCCGACAACGGGGCTCTCGGAGTTCGCGACGGGCCTAATATATTCTGCCATGCCATCTCCCTCGCCGCTCGAGCTGGATCGAGCCACCATGGAACGACTCGGCCGCCTGGTCGCCGACCAGGTAGCCGCCCATCTCGCCGGCCTGCGGGGCCAGCGAGTGTTCAAGACCATCTCCCGCCCCGAGGCGGAACGGTTGATCGCAAGCCCGCCTCCCGAAACCGGACGCCCGGTCGAAGAGCTGCTCGATTTTCTCCAGGAGCGCGTCTTCCCCTATCACATCCCCGCGCCCCACCCCGGCTTCCTGGCCTACGTCCAGAGCTGCCCCACCTTCCCGGCGGTGTTAGGCGACTGGCTGGCGAGCGGATACAACTTCTTCGGAGGCGCCTGGGCCGTGGCGGGCGGGCCGGCCATGCTCGAAGTGACCGTGCTCGACTGGTTCCGGCGCTGGCTCGGCATGCCGGCGGGGGCCGGCGGCATCCTCACCTCGGGTGGGTCCACCGCCAACCTCATGGCGGTGGTGGCCGCGCGCCACCGCGCCGCGGGCGACGACCCCTCGCGCCTGCCCCGCCTCACGCTTTACACCTCCGAGCAGGCGCACAGCTCCGTGTGTCGCGCCGCCTGGATCGCCGGGCTGCCGCGGGCCAATATCCGATCCCTCCCGGTGGACGACGGCTTCCGGCTCCGCCTCGACACGCTGCGCCAGGCACTGCGCGACGACCGGGCAGCGGGGTTCATCCCCGTGGCCGTGGTGGCCAGCGCCGGCACCACCAACACCGGGGCCGTGGATCCGCTCCCGGACCTCGCGGCCCTCTGCCGCCAGGAGGACCTCTGGCTTCACGTGGACGGAGCCTACGGCGGCTTCGCCGTGCTCGCCGAAACCGGCCGCCGCCTCCTCGCAGGCATCGGGCTCGCCGACAGCGTGACCCTCGACCCCCACAAATGGCTCTACGTCCCGTTCGAGTGCGGCTCGCTCGTGGTCCGCGATCCGGGCAGCCTCCTGGAGGCCTTCCGCATCCTCCCGGACTACCTGCGCGATCTGGGGAGCGACGGCGCGGAAATCAATTTCGCCGATTACGGGGAGCAGCTCTCTCGCTCCGCCCGGGCCCTCAAGGTCTGGCTCGGGGTGGCCGCCTTCGGCACCCGGACACTCGGCCTGGCCATCGAACAGAGCATCGAGCGCGCCGACCTCGCCATGCGGCTGGCCCGCGAGCGCCCCGGCCTCGAGGTCCTGGCCCCGGCCCAGCTCGGCGTCCTCTGCTTCCGAGTTCATCCGCCCGGGGTCGAGGAGCCCGTGGCCCTCGATCGGCTCAACCAGGCGGTCCTCGACGCGGTGAACGCCAACGGCCGCTTCTTCCTTTCCACCACCCGGATCCGGGGGCGCCTGGCCCTCCGCATCTGCACCTGCGGCTGGCGCACGACGGCCGACGACATTCACGCCCTGATCGAGGAGGTGGAGGGGGAAGCGGAGCGGCTCTGGCGATCGAACGATTAAGGCCGCGGCGAGGCACCGGATGACCCGGCCCCCCCGCCCCCCTCTCCTTCAATCCTTCGGCCCGGCCGCCGCCACCTCGCTGTCGTCGCCCAGCGTCGCTGTGCCCCGCAGTCCCTTCACCGTCACCCGGTCGCCCAGCATCGAGTGGTGGAGATCGCAGTCGCTCAGCCGAGCGTCGGCGCCCACCAGCGTGTGCTGGAGCCGGCACCGTTCGATCCGCGTGCCCCGCTCGATCGTGACGTTCGGCCCGATCACGCTGGCCTCGATGGCTACCCCGTCCTCGATCAGGACCGGATCGAGGACCGTCACCCCGGGATACTCGCGCCGCCGCGCCGCCCCGCGCCGGAGCAGGACCTCGTTGGTCTCGAGCAGCGTCTCCAGCTTGCCGCAGTCGTACCACCCGCTCACCTGGGCGGTGAGAATCCGGCGCCCATGCTCGACCATGTGCTGGAACGCATCGGTGAGATAGTACTCGCCCAGGTTCTTGGGCCGGCCCAGCACGTAGTCCACGCCCCGCCAGAGGGCTTCCACGTCGCGGATGTAATAGAGGCCGATGTTGGCGAGCCGAGAGATCGGTTCCGACGGCTTTTCCACAATGCGCGTCATGTACCCTTCGGCATCCGTCACGATCACGCCGAATCGCCGGTAGTCTTCCACCTCCTTGGCCCAGATGATCCCGTCCGCCCTGGTGCGGTGAATGAGCGAGAGATCGGCCTCGAACACCGTGTCCACGAACACGATCAGCACCGGCTCGCGCACGAAGGGTCGGGCCAGGTTCACCGCGCCGGCCGTACCGTCCTGCACCTTCTGCTCGATGAACCGGCTCGGGTAAGGATACCGGGTGCGGGCGTACTCCTCGACCTGCTCCTTGAGATGGCCCGTGATGAAGATGAGCTCCGAGATTTCCAACCCGCCCAGTGTGTCCATGACCCAGTCCATGACCGGGCGTCCAGCCACCTTGAGGAGCGGCTTCGGTACCAGATGGGTGTGGGGCCGGAGCCGAGTGCCCTTGCCGGCCAGGGGGATGATCACCTGCATCGCTCAGCTCCTTCCGTAGCGGTCTTCCAGCCGCACCAAGTCGTCCAGCTCCGGCGTGGAGGCCTCCAGCACGTCGGTGTCCACCACGGCCTCGATCTGGTGCACCTGTCCCGGCGGGATTCGCACCGACTCGCCGGCCCGGAAGGGCCGCTCGACCAGTCGGTCTCCCTCCTTGACCCGGAGCACCAGCTCGCCGCAGAGGACGTGCATGGTCTCGTCCTTGCGCCGGTGGTACTGGAGACTCAGGACGTGGCCCGCCCTCACATGGAGAATCTTCCCCACGTACCGGTCGGTCCGGGCCCAGACCAGCTCGTAGCCCCAGGGCTTCTCGATCCGGTAGGGAACCGGGGGTTCCTGGTTCGGTTCAGTCATGGGGCCGCGCGATCGCAAGCTCCACCGAGGGCCGCAGGTGGCGACCACACGAAGGACGGAGGCGCCGTGATGCAGGCTCGCACGCAACAGCCGCACCCCACACAACCCTCCGCCTTGAGCACCGGGTGGCCGTTGTCGTCCATCGCGAGGGCCCGGGGCCCCACCGGGCAGGCGTCGGCGCAGGCCCGGCAGCTCGTGCCCGCGAATGTGACGCATCGCTCGGGCACCAGCTCCACGGCGGCGAGACGATATCCCGCCCAGCCCTCCGGGGGGAGGGTGAGGGCGCCGCTGGGGCAGGCCTTGGCGCAGGGCATGTCCCGGCAAGCGATGCACGCCACCAGCCCGAGATCGAGATACGGCGTCCCGGCCGCGAGACCCGCGTCCGCCGGAGCCTTGCGAATGGCGAAGGCGGGACAGGCCTCCAGACAGTCGCCGCAGCGGGTGCAGGCGGCAAGAAACGCGACCTCGGGGAGAGCCCCAGGGGGGCGGAGATAGCGGCGGGGCGAGATGCGCCCTTCCGTGCGCTCCAGCAACTGCTCCAGCCACGAACCGATCGTTCGGCGGAACAGCTCGCGCCGATCGGCCCGTTCGCCACCGGCCGGAATCACCATATGGTGCCCACCCCCACCAGCCAGCGAAACCCGAACTCGTTCCTGCCCGGCTGCCTGTCCTGCGCCATCCCAGGTCGGTTGACCCAGAGCGGGAGATCCAGCCGCAGGGTGAAGCTGGTCTCTCCCAGGCGGTGGTCGGTCCGGAGCCCGATCCCGGCGTCGGCGAGCCATCGGCTGGTGCCAAGGCCCGGCAACGCCCCCGTGGAGAACCTTCCCTGAAGCGCGTGGCCCAGATCAGCGAACCCCGCCAGGCCCGCCCGCTGAAAGATGCCAGCGCCAGGGCGCCGGATCACGGTCCGCTCCAGCTCGAGGTTCGCTCCGACCAGGCCCCGGGCCGACAGTCTGGGATCGAAAGCTCGCAGGTTCCCGCCGCCGGCTGCCTGGTAGTGCACACCCGGGCGCACCAGCAGCGCTCCCCGCGAGCGGAGAAAGGGGTTGCCGAACTGCTCCAGCGGGTCGGCTCCCGCGGCGTAGGCCTGGCGTTGCTTGAGCGCCGGCCCGCGGCTCACGGCGCCCGCTGCGCCGAGGCGGAGGCCGAGGCGCCAGTGCCCGCCGAGTTCCCGACGCGCCGAGATCGCGAGGCTGCCGCGGCCGTAGGAGGGCGCCGGCTCGCCGCCCGGCCGGATCGCATCGAGGCCCTCCCGCCCGTACACCAGCCCCCCGCCTACTGACCCGGTCGCGGCAAGCTGCCATGGGTCCCGGCGATCGCTCACCGCGAAGGAGAGTGTCGCCTCCACCAGGCCTGCGTCCTAGGAGTAGCCCCGGTCAAGGTAGCGAAAGTCGTCTTGG
>JBBIMQ010000207.1:0-5336 GCA_037444345.1 Gemmatimonadota bacterium
CGGTCCCGAGCCCGACTCCAGGCGGGTGCGGAAGGCCGCTGCCGCTTCCAGGTAAGCGGTGAGGGCCGCGCGGTCGCCGGTCTCGAGGAGGCGGCTCAGTTCCGCGAGTTCAGCGCCGAGACGAGCCAGCGCCGGGAGCAGGGCCTGCCGGTTCATGAGGAGGATCTCGACCCACATGGCGGGCCGGCTCATGGCGAGCCGGGTGGTATCGCGGGCGCCGGTGGCGAAGGAGGCCCCTCGCAGGCTCGCCTCGCCGGCCAGGGTTCGGGCCAGTGCGGTGGCGGCTGCCTGAGGGAGGTGGCTGGTCCAGGCAAGCTGCTGATCGTGGGCCTCCGCCTCGATCAGTACCGGGTGCGCTCCAAAGACTTCCTCCCAGCAGTTCATCACCTGGCGGGCGGCGTCGTCTCCGGAGGGGCCTGTGGGGCAGACGTAGACGATGACCCCACGGAGCCGGTCCGCGCTGGCCCCGCTCCAGCCGCCGACATGGGTGCCGGCAAACGGGTGGCTGCCGGCGAACCGGTCGGCGAGGCCGAGTTGGCGGGCCCGGGCGAGGATCGGGGCCTTGACGCTGGCCACGTCGGTCACGATGGCCCCGGGGGCAAGGTGGCGGCGGAGCTGTCCCAGCAACTCGAGGACCGCCTCGGGGGGTGTGGCCAGCACCACCAGATCCGCTCCCTGCACCGCCCGCTCGGGGGTCTCGGCGATGTCGTGCACCGCCGCCGACTTGAGGGCCTGCACGGCGTCCGCCCGTTCCAGCGTGAACCCCACCACCCGCGGCACCCCGGCCAGTCGGGCCTGCCAGGCGACCGATCCGCCGATGGCGCCAAGTCCAATGACTGCGAGCGAATTGGGCCGCATGCCGGAGCGAGTGATGAGGGGGCGAGTCGGCCGGGAGAAGGGATTGGGGTAGTGAACTTGGGGTATTTTATTGTAGGCGCCCCCCGCGGCGGGGGACAAGGCGCGCTCCCTTCCGGCCGGGGTCGCGCGGTCAGGCGTCCCCGTCCGGCGGGCGCGGGAGCTATTGCGGCGCGCCACGAGGGAGCGCAGGTTGAGGGCGGTCGGGCCTTGCGAACTGGACGCCGATGGCGACGATTCTGATCGTGGAGGACAGCCCTGACAACATGACGCTCTTCCGCACCTTGCTCACCCTGCGGAAGCATGACGTCGTGGCGCTGACCAGCGGCGAGGCGCTGATCGAGACGATCGAACAGAAGCAGCCGGAGCTGGTGCTGATGGACATTCAGCTCCCCGGCAAGGACGGCTTCCAGCTGCTCGCGGAGATCCGCCGCTCGCCCCATCGCGCGCTCCGGGTGGTGGCCCTGACTGCGCACGCGATGGCCGGGGACCAGGAGCGTGCCTTGCAAGCTGGCTTCGACGGTTACATCACGAAGCCGATTGACGTTCGAGCTTTCCCGGATCAGGTCGCGCGGGCTCTGGCCGGGGAACGAGTGACGACCTGATGACCTCGCCACACAGGCCGAGCGGACCGGACCGGCGCAAGCTGATCGAAGCGTACCAGGACGTGGTCCGGAGCGAGCGGGAGAAGCGGCAGAGCCGGCCGCCGCTCGAGCCGGAACCTCCTCGCCACCGCCTGGCGGTGTTCCTGAGTCTGGTGGCCGTCGCCCTGGCGGCCCTGCTCGTCCTCCAGCCCACCTGGCTGTTCAGCTCGGCGCCGCCGCCCGAGCCGCCAGCGGTCAAGGAGGCGAGCCTGCGGCTCGCCATGTTTCGCGCCATCGAGCTGGTCAACGCCTATCACCAGGTGCAGGGGCGGCTGCCGGTCAGTCTGGCCGACGCCGGGGCGGACACCAGCGGACTCCGCTACGAACGCACGGCCGACGGCTACAGGCTGGTTGGGACCAACGGCCCGGTCACGCTGACCTATACCTCGCCGGCGGATCCGCACGAGTTCCTGGGGAACAGCTATGCCATCATTCGCGGGAGGAAGGCGCGATGAGCGGCCGGGGGCGCCGGGGCTGGACCCTGATCGAGCTGATGATGGTGCTGGTGGTGCTGGGCCTGCTGGCCGGTATCATGGTGCGCAAGTACATTGACCTGAGCCGGACGGCGTTCGCGGCCAAGATCGCCGGCGAGTTCGTCGCGGTCCGGCTCGCCGCCTACAACTACGAAGCCGACCACCGAAACCAGTGGCCGTCGGACCAGGGGCCCGGCGTGGTCCCTCCCGAGCTGGTGTCCTATCTCCCCACCGGCTTCTCGTTCGTCCGTCCCACCTATCGGCTGGACTGGGACAATCGCCTGCCGAGCACCGATCCGTACGGGCTTGCCATTTCGATCACCACGCCTGACGACCGCCTGATGAAAGCCCTGGTGCAGAACCTGGGCAGGAAAGCGCCATACTACGTGAACGGGAACCGGCTGACCTACATTCTGATCGATCGGGACGGGAATTACTGATCCTGGCCGAGCGGGACGAGGCCCGTGACCCCGCCCGCCGGGCGTCTCCGCCGGCCGGCGGGCGGTCCATCGCGGGGAGCGGCCGAGCCAGCCCCGGCCCTCGTCTGCTCCCGCTACCGCAAGACGATCTCCACCGCGAACCATCTTCGGTTGGTGCCGGCCACCCGCGGGCATCAGCGACCCTGGCTCTCGAGCGGAGCCGGGTTGAGGGAGCGGGTCTTCGCACACCACGCAGCTCCCTGCAATCAGAGCCCGGCCCGGGATCGAGATGAGGGGAGCGGCGGCATACCGAATGTTCTTCGTGACCGAAGACGATGAAGTGACCGAAGACGATGAACGGCGGCTTTTCGCCTTCCCGAACCAGACCTGAAGGCTCGCCATGCGGGGTCGAGCAAGTGTGCGGAAGCCCGGGGGACCCCGCCCGGCGGAGTCCGGAAGACCCGGGCGCCCCCGAGCGGGCGCAGGCGTGGAACCTGGAGAGCGCCGGGCGTCGTTTTAATTGTCGAAGCCTGCTGGGGCGGGCGCAGCTCATGGTCTCGATCCAGTTCCCCCTTGCTGCCTGGCTCGCGCTGGCTGTTGCGGCCTGTGCCCGGATGCAGACGGTCGTTGACCCGGCCGTCGTTCCTGGCCCGGGCACGACGCCCGACTCGGTGATTGTCCGCGCCCTTCGGGAGGCGCACCTGGTGGCTCTCGGCACGGCGGACCGGGAGGAACCGGACCCCTTTTTCTCGTCCCGCTTCCAGCTCGGCTTCCGGGAAGCGTGGTGGAACATCCGGATCCGGCCCGATTCGGTGCTCAAGGGGAACCCCGCCCACGCCTCCTAAGTGGACTACGGTTCGCTTGGTCCCGCCCTCACCCCCCCCGTGGTCCCCTTCCCACTCGCACGGGGCGACTTCATCGTGCAGCGCTCGACGCGCTGGCGGACCGCGCTGATCGAGCCGGGCTGGCAGCGGGTTTACTTCTTTCGCCGCTGTTTCAACTGTGCCGAGTTGCCCAGCCGGTACAGCCGGGGACGTACCTTCGCCACGCCGTGGTTCGCCATTTTGACGCTGCCGGCGGAAGAGTGGCCGCGAGTGCGGGCCTGGTGGAGCGTGCTGGGGCGGGAGGCCGGGCCGGCCACGGCACGGCGACCGGCACTGGCAGGCCGGGCGATCGCGCCCTTTCCGTGACCCCGGCGGGGCCAGGATGACAGGCGAGGGACCTGATGGCTGCCTGCGGCGGGTGCGGGGCGCGGCGCTTCAGGGGCGCGCGCTCCCGGAGCGCCGGTGATAGGCGTACGCGACCGCGAGTGACACCACCCCCAGGATCAAGGCGGAGCCGATTCGATAGAATGTCTGGAGAGTCGAGAGATCCACCAGGAGCACCTTGACGAGGGCCAGGCCGGCGACCGAAAAGCCCGCGAGCCGGAGCGGCTTGATGGCCATCCGAAACCCCACCGTAAAGCATCCGGCGGCGAAGAGGATCCACCAGGTACTGACCGCCAGTCCACCCGCCAGGCGGGCGGTGGCTGGGTCGAGCCCGCTCAGCCTGAAGGCGCGGAGCAGTTCGCTGGTCACGCCGAAGAGGAGGAGCAGGCCGGCCAGGACCCAGAGCCCCGGGCCGAGCCTGACTCTCGAGGCCGCTGGCTCTCGTAGCAATCCGGCAGCGAGCGCGGTGGATGATTCCACGGCGAACCAGAGCGCGAGCGCCCAGCGACCCGCGAACGCGGGCTCGAGCGCGGGGCGAAGGTCCGCGGCCTCGAGGAGCAGGACCAGAGCGACGGCGAGCGTGCCCAGCGAGTACCAGCGCCCGTCGGCGCGATCGAATCGGTGATCGGTCCAGGCCCACAGGTGGACCAGCGTGAGGAGGGCCCAGACGGCCGCAGCCCCGCTCCATTGCAGGGTCGCCGCGGCGCCGAGGAGGGCGACGCCGGCCAGGGCGAAGGGGCGGCGCTCGACGTGGTAGCCGGTCGCGAGGTAGGGGAGCGAGACGAGCGCGAAGGCGAGCCCTTCCTCGCGGTGAAAGACCGAGTCCACGGTGCGCAACGCGGCGGCCAGGAGAATGGGGGTGGCGTAGAAGTAGACCGTTTCGCCTGCCGACCAGCGGCCGGCCGCGCGATGGTCGGGCCAGACCCTGGCGCTGTGGAGCGCGTGGTGCCAGACGGGAAGAGCCAGCCCCACTCCACCGATGAGGGTGGGGAGATGAAAGGCGGTAGTGCCATCCGCGACGCCGAGGACCCCCCAGCCGCCGGCAAAGGCGAGAAACCGGGTCTCGACCCACCGTTCCCGGAGTCCCACCAGGAGCCCTGCGGCACCGCCCAGAATCCCGTAGAGATAGAGCCCCGGGGTGGCAGCACTCCTCAGGACACCCGAGGTGGCGATTCCGAAGTAGGCCAGGGCGACGACGAACGCGGTCCAGCGCCAGTGCCGGAGGGCCGCGACGGTCCCCAGGCTGGCCCCCATGGCTCCGAGATAGACCAGGAGGACGTTGACGCTTCCCGCCTCGCGGCCGATCACCAACGGAGCGAAGAACGCCCCGAGTGCTGCCGCCGTGGCCAGGGCCTGGACCTCGACGGCCCAGGCCACGGCCGCGAGGGCGAGCGAGACCAGGGCCAGGCCGGCGACGGCCGGGGCGGGGGGCAGGAACTGATAGAGCCGCCCGGCCGCCCACCCTGCGAGGTAGATGATTGCAGCACCGGTGCCGATGAGCGCGGCACCGTAGTTCCTGGTGCCCCGAGCATGGAGCCGCCAGCCCAGGCTGCCTGCCGCCAGTCCGGCGAGCGCTCCGCCGGCGCAGCGGGCCACGGGCGAAATCCAGCCGCGGTCGAACGAGAGCTTGAGGAGGTAGGCGGTGGCGAGCACCACGAACACGACGCCGACAGCGAGCAGGCCCCGCTGACCCAGCCACTCCTCCGAGATGGCGGGCGGGCGCAACCGTTGCCGGAG
>JBBIMQ010000208.1:0-5313 GCA_037444345.1 Gemmatimonadota bacterium
ACCTGGGTTCCCAGCGAGGAGCTGAGAGCACCTTCCAGCTGGCGCTTGATCACTCGCTCGCCGACCAGCGCCCACAGCACCAGGAAGATCGCGAGGAACAAGAGCAGCGGTCCTACGGCCCGCCAGCGAACGAGCTGGACCCGCGAGCGTCGCGCGGCGCGGTCCCGCCGGTGGCGCCTCATTCGCCGCGGAACCAGGCGTACACGTTGTAGAGCCGGGAGGCCTTGACGGCCCGGTACCAGCGGGACTCCATCACCCGCTGGCCGTAGCTGGTGCGGTAGCGGGCCACTGCCCAGCGGGCCCCGAGGTAGATCGGCCCAGCGGCCCCCAACCATGCGACCAGGCTCCCCAGCACCACGGTGTTGTTGAACCCGGTCCAGGGGACCACCGGCGCGTTGTACCACGCCGTCCAGAGCGGGGTGAGCGCACGGTTCTGAAGCAGGGCAGTGCCGATCCGATCGAAGAGCGGATCGAGCCAGAAACCCAGGGGTGTGAAGAGGGCCAGGCCCAGCATGCCGCCGGCAAAGGAGACGTTGAGCAGGACGAGGGCGCTGAAGATCACCAGGTTATGCAGGTTGAGGAGCGGCGTGAGGCCGAGGCAGGCCCCGAGCACGATCCCGGCGGCGACCTGCCCGGGAGTCCCCTCCGAGTGCAGGGCCTTGACCAGCGACTGGAGCAGCTTGAGGAGGGCGAGCATCGAGCCTAATGGTAGGCCGGGGTGGTCAGGACGGACAAGCAGGCCGGGGCCACTTCCGCCCTTCCCGCCCGGGCCGATATCCTTCGGGCCCTATGCCCCGCTCGAAAACCCTCCTGGAGATCCAGAAATTCGGCGGTGCCTCGCTCGCCGACCCGGCCGCGATCCGCCAGGCGGTCGAGATCATTCGGGGCCGCCCCTTGCCCTCGGTCGTCGTGGTCTCGGCGATGGCGGGGGTGACCGACCTTCTGCTCCGGACCGCGGCCCGAGCCGGGGCCGGCGACTATCCGGGGGCGGCCGTGCTCGCGACCGAGTGCCGGGACCGCCACCTTGCGGCGATCCGCACCCTGCTCACCGGCCGGGCCCGGGACGAGCTGCTGGAGCTGGTGAACGCGGAGTTCGAGGAGCTTACCGCGCTCTGCCAGGGCCTGAGCGTCGTGCGGGAGCTCACGCCCCGCACCACCGACTTCGTGGTCGGCCGGGGCGAACGGCTCTCCGCCCAGCTCCTGGGAGCGGTACTCGCGGCCGCAGGGGTCAAGATCCGGCAGGTGGACGCCCTGGAGGTGGTGCATACCGACGGCCACTTCGGCGGCGCCGCGCCTGATCTCGAGGCCTGCGACCGCGCGATGCAGCGGGTCCTGAAACCGCTGCTCGCCGAGGGGATCACCCCCGTGTTGCCGGGCTACGTGGGGGCGGGCCCGGACGGGCAGATGACGACGCTGGGCCGGGGCGGCAGCGATCTGACGGCCGTGCTGGCCGGGCGCGCGCTCGGGGCCAGCCGGGTGAACCTGTGGAAGGACGTCCCCGGACTGCTCACGGCCAATCCGCGGGTGGTTCCCACCGCGCGTGTCCTGCCTCAGCTCAACGTGCGGGAGGCCGCGGAACTGGCCTATTACGGCGCCAAGGTGCTGCATCCTCGCGCGCTGATCCCGGTGCTCGATCGCCCGGTCCCGGTATTCGTCCGGCCGTTTGCCGATCCCCAGGCCGAAGGCACCGAGGTGTCGAGCCGCGAAACCGGACTCGAGGTGCCGGTCAAGGCCCTCTCGGCCGCGACCGGCCAGGCGCTGGTCACCGTGGAAGGCAACGGGATGCTGGGGGTGCCGGGGGTTGCGGCGCGGACGTTCCAGGCGCTCCACCGCGAGCGGATCTCGGTGTCGCTCATCACCCAGGCGTCCTCGGAGCATTCGATTTGCTTTTCCGTGCCTGCGGGCAGCGCGGCGCAGGCCAAGGCGTGCCTGGAGGCGGCGTTCCAGGAGGAGATCAACCGCAAGGAGATTGACGGGGTCACGGTGCGCTCCGGGGTGGCCACGATCGCCGTGGTGGGCCTCGGCATGGCCGGCACCCCAGGGGTGGCCCAGCGGCTCTTCACCGCGCTGGCGAGCCGGAGGATCAACGTGATCGCCATCGCCCAGGGCTCCTCGGAGCTGAACATCTCGGCCGTGGTGGATGAATCGCAGGCGGAGCTGGCCCAGGTGGCCGTCCACGAAGCGTTCCAGCTCGGCAAGGTGGGTGGGGGCTCGGTGACGCCCCGGGATACCCTCGATCTGGTCCTGCTCGGCTTCGGGAAGATCGGCCGCGCCTTCGCGGACCTGGTCGCCAAGCTACCCGGCAGCGGCCCCAAGGTACGGATCGTCGCGGTGATGGACCGCAGCGGGGTGGTGTTCGAGCCCGAGGGCCTGTCGGGGCGGCGCCTGCTCGACATCGCCCGGGAAAAGGAGCGGGGGCACGCGCTCCGCCATATGCCGGGTGGCCGGGCAGCGAGCGCCGACAGCGCCGTGACCATGGTGGCGGGGCACGCGCTCTCGCACCCGGTGCTCGTGGACGTCACCGCCGAGGACACGCTGCCGCTGATCCGCTCGGCGCTGATTCACGGGATGGACGTCGTGCTCGCCAACAAGCGTCCGCTCTCGGGGCCTGCCGCCCAAGCGGAGGAGCTCTGGAAGCTGGCGCGCGAGCACGGGCGGCGGCTCCGGCACGAGGCGACGGTGGGGGCCGGCCTCCCGGTGATGGACACCATCGCCAAGCTCCAGGAGACCGGCGATCAGATCCTGAGCATCGAGGGATGCCTGTCCGGCACCCTGGGGTTCGTGCTCTCCGAGCTGGAGCGGGGCCGGACTTTCTCCCAGGCCGTGGCCGCTGCGCTGCAAGCAGGGTACAGCGAACCGGATCCCCGGGACGATCTGTCCGGCCAGGACGTGGCCCGCAAGGCGCTCATCCTGGGGCGCCTGATCGGCTTTGCGGGCGAGGCGAGCGCGGTGGCGGTCGAGTCGCTGGTGCCCAAGCCCGCCCGGTCGCTCCCGCTCAAGCGATGGCTGGCGCAGCTCCCCAAGTCGGACGCCGAGTGGGCGGCGCGACAGAAGGCCGCCCGGAGCCGGGGCGCGGCGTTGCGCTACCTCGCCACGGTCACGCCGCAGCGGATCAAGGTGGGGTTGGTGCCGGTGCCCGCGGAGAGTCCGTTTGCCGGGTTGCGGGGCACCGACAATCTGATCGTCTTCACGACCCAGCGATACCACGACCACCCGCTGGCGATCCGAGGCCCGGGGGCGGGGCCCGAGGTGACGGCGGCGGGCGTGCTCAACGACGTGCTGGCGCTTGCCCACCGGTGACGATGCGCGGGTACACCCGGGTCCGGGTCTTCGCGCCGGGGTCGGTGGGCAACGTCGGCCCCGGGCTCGACATCCTGGGGCTCGCCCTGGCCGGGATGGGCGACACCGTCGAGGCCGAGCGGGTGGAGCAGCCCGGGGTGACGGTGCTGGACCCGGGTCACCCCGAGCTTCCGCGCGAACCGGACGCCAACACGGCCGCGCTCGCCGCCGCGGCGGTCCTCCGGGCGGCAGGAGAGAACCGCGCGGGCCTCGCGCTCCGGATCACCAAGGGCCTCCCCCTCGCCGGAGGTCAGGGGGGCAGCGCCGCCTCGGCGGTGGCGGGAGCAGTCGCCGCCGATGCGCTTTACGGGCTGGCCCTGCCGTCAGGCCGGCTGCTCGAGGCCGCGCTCGAGGCGGAGGCCCGCGTGGCCGGCCGGCACCTCGACAACGTCTTGCCTTCCCTGGTCGGCGGGATCGTGCTGATCCGCGACGCCAGAGCCTTCGACTATCAGCGGGTTCCGATACCTGACAACTTGTGGGTGGTCCTGGCGCACCCGGCTCAGCGGCTTCGGACCGCCGAGGGGCGGGCGGTGCTGCCGCGAGAAGTGCCGCGGGAGCTGGCCCTGCACCAGGCCGCCCAGGTCGCGGCGGTAGTGCTTGCGCTCGCCACGGGAGACCTCGGCCTGCTCCGGCGCGCGGTGGACGACCGGATCGCCGAGCCGGCCCGGGCCCCGTTGCTCCGGGGGTTCCTGGCGGCCAAGCGGGCCGCGCTCGAGGCCGGGGCACTGGGCTGTTCGATCTCCGGCAGCGGCCCCACGGCCTTCGCCTTCGCGGAGAGCGAGGCGCAGGGGAGCGCGATCGGCCGGGCCATGCAGGCGGCGTACGAGGCAGCAGAGGTACCGGCGTCCTGGCGGGTGACTCGGGTGAGCGAGCGGGGAGCCACGGTGCTGGAGACCGCCTGATGGCGACCTGGCAGGAGTGCGCTCGCTGCGGGGAGCGGCTGGGGGAACTCGATCCTCGCACCCGGTGCCGCTGCGGCGGCCTGCTCGAGGTGCGGCACGACCCGCCCGTCGAGTCGGCGGCGGAACTCCGCCACCGGTTCGCCGAGCGCCGCAGCGCCTGGACCGGCCGGGACGCCTCGGGCGTGTGGCGCTACCGGGAGCTCGTGCTCCCGTCGGCCGGCGAGGCCGTGGTCACCCATCCAGAGGGCAACACGCCCCTGCTCCGCCGCGAGCGGATCGCCGAGTGGGCCGGCGTGCCGGACCTCGCGCTCAAGCACGAGGGACACAACCCGACCGGCTCGTTCAAGGACCGGGGCATGACGGTGGGCGTGACCCAGGCCCTGCGGGTGCGCGCGACGGCCACCGCCTGCGCCTCGACCGGCAACACCTCGGCGTCACTCGCGGCCTACGGGGCCCAGGCTGGCCTCCGGGTGCTGGTGTTCGTACCCGCCGGTCAGGTGGCGCTCGGCAAACTCACCCAGTCGCTCGCCTACGGGGCCACCACGCTGCTGGTCCGGGGTGACTTCGACGCCTGTCTCAGGCTGGTCCAGCAGGCTGCGGAGCGGCTCGGCGTCTATCTCCTGAACTCGATCAATCCGTTCCGGCTCGAGGGCCAGAAGACCGTGGTGCTCGAGTTGCTGGACCAGCTGGGGTGGGACCCACCTGACTGGATCGTCCTCCCGGCAGGCAACCTCGGCAACACGGCCGCGTTCGGGAAGGCGCTGCTGGAAGCGCGGAGCTGGGGCCTGATCCCGCGCCTCCCCCGGCTGGCCGCGGTGCAGGCGGCGGGAGCGGCTCCCTTTGCCCGGGCCTTCGCCGAGGGTTTCGCCCGGCGGCGCGCGGTCAAGGCGGAGACCGTCGCCACCGCGATCCGGATCGGCAATCCGGCCAGCTGGGACCGCGCGGTGGCAGCCATCCGGGCATCCGACGGGGTGGTCACGGCGGTGCCTGACGGCGAGATCCTCGAGGCCAAAGCGGTGGTGGACGCCGCCGGCGTCGGCTGCGAGCCGGCCAGCGCCGCGAGCGTGGCCGG
>JBBIMQ010000209.1:0-5295 GCA_037444345.1 Gemmatimonadota bacterium
CGAAGGTGCCAACCTGAGACAAGACCAGACTCGCCCCTGACAGACCCGCGAGCGCACCAGCCAGCAGCACTGCGGCCAGGCGCACCCGCGTCACGGAAACGCCGGCCGCGACCGCCTCCGCCGGTGCCTCCCCCACCGCCCGGATCAGCAGGCCGGGTCTGGTGCGAAACAGCATCCACCCGAGGAGCGGGACCAGCAGGTACCCGAGGTAGGTCAGCACACTCTGCTGGAACAGGGCGGGGCCGAGAACGGGGATTTCCGACAACCCGGGGAGCGCCGTGACGCCGAGGGTGGGCAGGGAAAGGCCCGGCCCCTCGGCCCCGTAGGCCCGGCGGTAGACCACACCGGTGAGCCCGATGGCGCCGAGTGTGAGCGCGGTGCCGGAGATGACTTGGTCGGCCCGGGCCACGACCGCCACCAGCGCGAACACCAGGGACACGGCCATGCCCGACAAGACCCCCGCCAGGGTCCCCGCCCAGGGCCCGCCACCGGTGGCGCCGAGCGCGGCACCCAGCGCTCCGGCCAGCATCGCCCCTTCGACACTCAGATTGATCACGCCAGCCCGCTCGCTCACCGTCTCGCCCAGCGCGGCAAGCAGGAGCGGCGTCGCCACCCGGACGGCGGCGGCGAGGAATGAGGTGAGAAGCGCGGCGTCCACGGTCAGACCCCGGCCGCCGCGGGAGCCGCTCGCCGGCGGGCGACATCGGCCAGCAGCACCACCAGAATCACCACCGCCTCCACGACGAAGGCGGCGACGGCTGGCACGCCCGCCTCGCGCTGCATGCCCGCGGCCCCCGCCTCCAGCGCCGCGAAAAGGAGCCCCGTCGCCACCGTGGCGAGGGGATCCAGGCGGGCGAGCAGAGCCACCGCGATTCCGCTGAAACCGTAACCCGGCGACAGGTTCTGGTAGAGCGCATAACTCACGCCGGTGAGCTCGACTCCTCCGGAGAGACCGGCCATGGCCCCCGAGAGAACCAGCGCTTGCGCGAAGAACCGGGCCGGGCGCACCCGCCCCGCCACGGCGGCTGCCCGAGGGTTGGTGCCCACGGCACGAAGCCGGAGCCCCCAGAGGGTCCGGTTCCGGACCACCCAGCCCAGGAGAGCCAGCACGAGCGCGAACCCGAACCCGAGGTGGAGGCGAGTTCCGGGAACCAGGGGGAGTCGGGCCGAGGGCGCCACGGGATCGCTCTGCGGGTAGATATGTCTGGCCTCTTGCATTGGCCCCTGCACCATCCAGCTCACCAGGGCTTCTGCCACGAAGTTGAGCAACAGGGTGGTGATCACCTCCAGCACGCCGAACCGGCGCCGGAGAATCACTGCCACCCCCGCCCAGAGGGCCCCGGCCGCGAGGGCAGCGCCTAGCGCGGCCGGAATGGCGACTGGCGCCGGCAGCCCCACCACGCGTCCCCCCACCCAGGCTGCCGCGATGGCGCCAGTGTAGAACTGCCCTTCGGCGCCGATATTGAGCGCTCCCGCGCTGAAGGCCAGCCCGAGACCGAGCCCGATGAGAATGAGGGGAACGGACCGGGGTAAGAGCCCCGAAAGCACCGCATCGGCCGAGCCGAAGGCTCCTCGCCCCATGGCGCCCAGGGCATCGAAAGCGTCGTACCCGCTGGCTGCAAGGCCCGCGACGAGGACCAGGATGCCGATCCCGACGGCAGCCAGGGGCAGGCCGAGCCGCGCCAGCACGTTCACGGGGAGAGGGCCGCTCCCCCGGCCAGCATCGTCTTGCCGATCAACTCCCGATCCGCCCCGGGCGGCAGGCTCTCCAGCACTCCGTTGGCGAGCACCACCACCCGATCCGAAACCTCGAGCAGCTCGTCAAGGTCGCTGGCGTACACCAGCACGGCGAGCCCCCTGGCCGCGCCCTCCCGCAGCCGGCCGAGTACCTCCGCCGTCGCCTTGAGATCGAGGCCGCGGGCCGGATTCTCCGCCACGAGGATCTGCGGGTTGCGCTCCAGTGCCAGCGCGATCACCAGGCGCTGCTGGTTGCCCCCGCTCAGGGTGCGGGCCGGGGCCTCCGGGCCTGCCGCCTGGATCTTGAAGTCCGAGATGAGGGCCGCCGTGCGCCGGCGCGCCAGGGACCAGTCAACCCAGGTGCCTCGGAGCCAGGGCGCCGGGCGGCCCTGCGCCAGCACGGCATTCTCGGTGAGCGTGAAATCCCCGATCAGCCCTTCGTGACTCCGGTCTTCCGGGATAAAGGCAACCGTCCCCCGGCAAACCAGGTGCCCGCCGGAGGGTGTGGCCAGGCCTGCCACGGCTCGAAGCAGCTCCCGCTGGCCGTTGCCTTCCACGGCCGCGACCCCCACCACCTCGCCGGCGGCCACCGTCAGGGTAGCGCGGCGGAGCCCGGAGCCGGCGGGCCCGAGGCGCCGCACGGCGAGATCGCGCGATTCGACGACGGTTTCTCCGGGCACCGGGCGTGGCCGCGCCGGCCGCGGCGGCGGATCTTCACCCAACATGTACCTCGCCAGGGTCCCGGCGCTCAACCCCTCCGTGGTACCCGTGAACACCACCCGGCCATGCCTCAGCACGGTGATCCGGTTCGCGACGGCCAGCGCCTCGTCCAGCTTGTGCGTGATGAGGACCGTTGCCACCCCGCGGTCCCGCAACTGCCGGAGCAACGCCAGCACTTCGCGGGTTTCGGACGGGGTGAGCACCGCCGAGGGCTCGTCGAGGAGAAGGATCCTCGCCTCGCCGGCCAGGGCCTTGAGAATCTCCAGTCGCTGCTTGAGCCCGGCACTCAAGTCTCCCGCCCGGGCCTGGGGATCGAGCGGCAACCCGCACCGTGCCGCCAACGCCTCGACCCGCTCGGCGAGCCGGGCCCGGGCCGGATCCCACCCGGCGGCGAGGGCGATGTTCTCCGCCACCGTGAATGCCGGGATCGAGGTGAAATGCTGGTGCACCATCCCGATCCCCAGGCGCCGTGCCGCCGTCGGATTGCGAAGCCGGCGCGGTACCTGCTCGATGACAACCGCCCCGGCATCGGGCTGTTCCAGTCCATAGGCGATCCGCATCAGCGTGGACTTCCCGGCGCCGTTTTCTCCCAGGAGGGCGTGAATCTCCCCCTGGTCAAGCTCGAAGCTCGCCCCGTCCAGCGCCTGAATGGGGCCGAACCGCTTGGAGATGGACTGGAGCTGGAGCAGGGGGGGCACCGGAGGAGCCGGCTCCTCGTCAGATGACCGTCGGGCCGCCGAGCCTACAGGCCAGTGGGATGGTCGTGGAACTCCCACGGGAGGTCGAACCTGGCGGAGAGGTGGCGAGCGAGGGCGCGGACTCCCAGGGTCTCCGTGGCGTAGTGCCCGGCGTAGACCACATTGAGCCCCCACTCCAGCGCATCGAAGTAGCTCGGGTGATTCCCCTCTCCCGTCACGAACGTGTCCACGCCCGCCTGCTTGGCGGCGGCCAGCATATTGCTGGCCGCACCAGTAATCACTCCGACCCGCTGCACCGAGGCAGGACCGCCGGGAATGAGACGGGCCGCCCCACGCTCGAGGTTGAGCAGCCGCTCGACCTCCGCGACGAACACGGCACGATCCCGAAGCCTCTGCGGGGCCAGTCCCGAGACCCCGAGCGGGACCCCACGAAGGGCTCCGAACCAGGAGGTTTCCTCCAGACCGAGCTCGCGGGCAAGGACGGGATTGTTCCCCACCTCCGGGTGGATATCCAGCGGGATGTGCGCTGAGTAGAGCGCCGCGTCGTGCTCGATCAGGGTGCGGAGCCGCCGGTAAGCTCGGCCGGTCAGGGCCCGGCCGCCATCCCAGAAGAGCCCGTGGTGCACCAGGATGAGTACTGGACCGGCGCTTCCTGCCACCGCCCCGTCAATGGTGCGCTGGCTTGCGTCCACCGCCGCGACCAGACGGTTCACCGACCCGCGGTTCTCGACCTGAAGCCCGTTGACGGCGTGCTCATGATCCGGTATCTCGGAAACCCTGAGGTACCGGTCGAGGTAGGCAACGAGTTCCTCGAGCCGGGCAGCCACGGCTCAGCGGGCAAGCGGCGGCATCGCGCCGGCGCTATCCCGCGCAATGATGGAATCGCGGGCCGCCGCGACGCGGGCCTGGAGCGGCTCGGGGACCAGCGAGGCAAGCGCAGGATTCGGCTCGTAGCGAATCACCCCGCTCCGGAGGCCAAACGACTCCACGTGAGGCATGAAACGGCCGGAATGAACCTCGCGTGCCACCGCGAGGAAGGCACGGGGCAGGTCAATCACCGCCGATCCGAGCACCCGGCCGGGGGCAAGATCCCGCTGGTCGAGATTGGCGCCGAAGATGTAAGTTCCGGGCGATTCCCGCACCGCCTGAAAGACGCCGAGGGCAGCCTGGTCGGCATTGTGGTGCAGCATGTCGGCGCCCGCCTGGATCAGGGCCAGGGCCGCCTCCCGGCCCGCCGCCACGTCGTCGAAGGTGTTGAGGTAGGTCGAGCGCGCCACCACGCGCGGGTTCACGGCGCGAGCCCCCGCCTCCCAGGCCTCCTGCGCCAGCTTGATCGGCGGCAGCTCGATGCCACCGACGAAGCCAATCGTGTTGCGGCGCGTCATACCGCCTGCCACCATCCCCGCCAGGTAACTCGCCTCGTGCAGCCGGAAAACGAGTGGCGCCACCTTGCCGTGTACCCGCTCGCCGCTCGTGACAATGAAGACCGGACCGGGATAGCGCTCGGAAACCCGCTCGGCTGGGGCCTGAAACTCGAAACCGTGGCCGAAGATCAGGGCGTATCCCTGGGCGGCGTAGGTGCGGAGCGCATCCTCCTGCTCGGCCGGCGTTCGAGCTTCGACGTGGCTCACCGGAACCCCGAGCGAGTCGCGAATCCACTCGAGACCGCGATAGGCCCCGGAATTCCACGCCGCGTCGGCGATGGAGCCCGGTGTCACCAGGGCCACCCGAAACTCCGCGTTCGCCGGTGCCCGCTTCGCGCACCCGATCGCGAGCAGAGCGGCAAACCCAGCTAGCGCCAGTATGCGTACATCTAAACGACACTTATGCGCCATCAGGCACGCCAGGAGGTGCTTCGCCGGTCCGTCCACATGAACCGGCCAGTTATCAACGATTGTGGGAACCCAGGAGTTGAGGAGCTTCCCCCACATGCAGGTCCATTGCGATCTGGCCGTTGACACGGCCCCCGTCCGCGATCAGCAGGCGCTGGGTGCGGATGTCGCCGTTCACCACCGCACCGGACTGAATCTCGACTCGCTGGTCAGCCTGAACGCCGCCCTGGATTTCCCCGCCGACCACGAGCTCGGCGGCGAAGACGTCGCCGCGAACCACCCCCCCCCGCGCGGTCAGGAGCTGCTGG
>JBBIMQ010000210.1:0-5282 GCA_037444345.1 Gemmatimonadota bacterium
CGCGGGCCGGGTTGCCGGCACCCTCCCCGCACCGATATCGCCCGGCGTGGCGAGTCAGGTCCTGGACCCGCGATGGGTCATGATCCTGTCGGGCTTCGGCATCGCACTCATTCTCCTGGGCGCCGCGACCTGGCTCCTCAGGGCCGGAGCCCGGCGGCACCGGTCTCACGCCGCCATGCCGACCTGGGCTTGTGCCTTCGCCGGGCAGACGGCCCGCATGCAGTACACCGCCTCGTCGTTCAGCGCCTCGTTGCTCGAGGCGTTCCCCGCCCTGGCTACCCCGGCGAGGGTTCGCCAGGCCGGGGAGTTCCGCACCATCCCCGGCGATCGGGTGCTCCGGGCGCTGGTGGCGCCGCTCTGGCGGCAGGTACGCGCCGCCGCGCTCGCGCTCCGCCCGCTCCAGCAGGGACGAGTGACCACATACCTGCAATACCTGGTGTGGGTCGTGCTGCTGCTGTTGGGGTATCTCTCGTTGGCCTCGCCAGCCGGTTCGCGATGACCCTGGTCGCTGTTGGGCTTGCGCTCATCCTCCTGGCCGGGCTTGGCGCCTTCGCGCTGGAGCGGCAACCGCGCCGGGCCGACCAGGTATTCAGGTACGGCGTCCTCGCGGGCTCGGGGGCGGCGGCCTGGCCCGCGGTCGTTCTGCTGCTGCGGGGGGCCCGATCGTCCGGAGTGGCCGAGCGGCTTCCCGGCGGCGCCTACGGACTGGACCTGCTCTCCGCCTGGTTTCTGGCCCTATTGCTCGGCGTGGGGGCGTGCGCGGCGGTCTACGGGATTCCGTACCTCGTGGAGGAGCGCCGCCACCGGCGGGTGGGGGTGGCGCACCTGTTGCTCGCCGTGCTCCTCACCGCGCTCGCGGGGGTGTTCACCGCGCGGACCATCATCGCCTTCCTTGCAGCGTGGGAGGTGATGGCGGTCGCGGCCTACCTGCTGGTCGTTTTCGAGCGGGAGCGGGCGGAGGCTCGCCGAGCCGGGCTGATCTACCTGGTGCTCACGCACGCCAGCACCCTCGCCCTGCTCGCCATGTTCGCGACCTGGAGCGGGGGAGGGGTCGAGTCGCGGTTCGAGGATCTGGCAGGCGGCAGGGCCGGCACGGCGGCGCCCGCGAGCGCCATCCTGGTCCTGGCGTTGATCGGCTTCGGGATCAAGGCGGGCGTGGTCCCGGCCCATTTCTGGCTGCCGGGGGCTCACGCGGCCGCCCCGTCTCACATCTCGGCGCTCCTTTCCGGTGTCATGATCAAGACCGGCATCTACGGCCTGCTCCGGGTCCTCACCCTGCTCGGCCCGCCGCCGCCCTGGTGGGGCTGGACCGTGCTCCTCCTCGGGCTCGCCTCCGCCGTACTCGGGGTGCTCTGGGCCCTGGCCCAGCACGACCTCAAGCGGGTGCTGGCCTACAGCAGCGTGGAGAACATCGGGATCATCCTGGTGGGCCTGGGGCTGGGCGCGCTGGGGGCTGCCTATCACGAGCCCGCGCTGGCCTTGCTGGGCTTCACCGGCGCCCTGCTCCATACCCTGAACCACGCCCTGTTCAAGAGCCTGCTCTTCCTGGGGGCCGGCGCGGTGGTCCGGGCCACCGGCACGCGGGAGCTCGACCGGCTGGGGGGGCTGGGGCGGCTCATGCCTCGGACCGCCGCCGCGTTTCTGGTGGGCGCGCTGGCCATCGCCGGCCTTCCCCCGCTCAACGGGTTCGTGAGCGAGTGGCTGATTTTCCGGGGCCTGCTGGAGGCCGGTGGCGCCGAGGCGGCATCGCTTCGGGCCGCGAGTGCCGCGGCCGCGGGGCTCGCGCTCACGGGTGCGCTCGCGCTGGCGTGTTTTACCAAGTTGCACGGGACGGTGTTCCTCGGGAAGCCGCGGGAGCGATTCGCGATCGTGTCAGGGGCCCCGGATGCGGGGCTCACCGCGCCGCAGAGGTTCCTGGCCAGCGCCTGCGTGGTGATCGGGGTGCTCCCGCCGGTGGTCGTGCCGGCGGCGGCCGGGGCAGCACGCGTAGTCATCCCGGATGCCGGGACAGCCGGGGATCTTGGAGGCGCCGCCGGCGCGGCCGCTCGGGTCACCCTCGTGGCGCTGAGCCTCGCGGTCCTGGTGGCGCTGGTGTGGCGGATCCGGCTGCTGGACGGCGGCCGGCCAGCCGCCCGCGTGCGGGAAACCTGGGCCTGCGCCTATCCCGGCGTGACCAGCCGCATGCAGTACATGGCGTCCAGTTTCGCGGCGAGTCTTCTGGCCGCGTTTGGACCCTTGTCAGGCAGGCGCGTGGTAGCCGGTCCGGGCTCCTTCGAAGTTCACGCCGCCGATCCCGTCCTCGACACGGCAGGGCGGTTCCTCTGGGATCGCCTGCAGCGGGGCGCGGCGCGGGCTCGCCTGCTCCAGACCGGCCGGCTCCGCTGGTATCTGGTGTACCTGATCCTTTCCCTGCTCGGGCTGCTCGGCTACCTCTGGACCGCCACGTGATGATCCTCTCCCCGATCCTGAGCCTGCTCGCAGTCCTGGGTCTCGCGCCACTGTTGCCGGGGATCGCGAACCGGATCAAGTCGGCGCTCACCGGGCGCCGGGGGGCACCGGTGCTGCAGCTCTATTGGGACCTGGCCAAGCTGTGGCGGAAGGGGGTGGTGTACAGCTCGACCACGACGGTGATCTTCCGGCTCGCTCCGGTCGTTCTCGCCGCGAGCACGGTGCTGGCGGCCTCTCTGTTGCCGCTGGACGGCAGGCGGGCGCTGCTCAGCTTCCCGGGGGATCTCGTGGCGTTCGCCGGCCTTCTGGGGTTAGGCCGGTTCCTGCTGGTGCTGGCCGCGCTCGACACCGGATCGAGCTTCGAGGGCATGGGGGCGAGCCGCGAGGTCACGGTGGCAACCTTCGCGGAGCCGGCGCTGTTTCTCTGCTTCACGGTTCTGGTCATCGCCACCGGGGATCTCCGCCTGGAGGGCATGCTGGGCCGGCCGCTTGTGGCGGCCTGGCCGCTGGCGGCGCCCTCTCTCGTGCTCGCGGCGGCGAGCCTCTTCATCGTCTTGTTGGCCGAGACCGCCCGGGTCCCGGTGGACGACCCGCTGACTCATCTCGAGCTCACGATGATCCACGAGGTCATGGTCCTGGACCACAGCGGCCCCGACCTGGCGCTCATCCTGTACGCCGGATCGGTCAAGCTCGCGCTGTTCGGGAGCCTGGTCGTCGGGGTGCTGGTGCCGCGGGGCCAGCTGGCGGCGCCGCTCGCGCTGGGGGTCCTGGTGGCGGGGCTGGTCGCGATCGCGGTGCTGGTGGGGATCGTCGAGTCGGTCATGGCTCGGCTCCGGATGAACCGGGTGCCGCAGCTCTTGGTGGCCGCCACGGCCCTGGCCGGCTTCGGTCTCACCCTGCTTCTGGCCTGAGGAACCATGCGACCCGTGCACGAGCTGCTGCTCCTGCTGGTCGTCCTGACCAACTTCTGGGTGCTGGGCACGACGCGCCTGAGTGCGACGATTCGGGCGGTGGCGATCCAGGGAGTCCTGCTGGCGGCGCTGCCGCTTGCCCTTCATCCCGGGATCTCGGCTCATCGTCTCGGCCTCGCCGCGGGGACCTTGGTGGTCAAGGCGGTCGTGCTGCCGGCCTTCCTGGTTCGCGCCATCCGGGAGGCCGCGGTGCGGCGCGAGATCGAGCCCCTGATCGGGTTCTCGGCTTCGATGCTCCTGGGCGCGGGCGCCGTGGCGCTGGGGTTCAGCATTGCGCCGCGGCTGCCGCTGCCGGAGCTGGACACCCGCACGCTGGTCCCGGTCGCGCTGTCCACGGTCATCATCGGGCTGCTGGTGCTCACCACTCGGAGCAAGGCGGTCACTCAGGTGGTCGGCTATCTGATTCTGGAGAACGGCATTTACGTGTTCGGCCTGAGCCAGGCCGAGCGCGTGCCGTTCCTGGTCGAGGTGGGCGTACTGCTCGACATCTTCGTGGGGGTCTTCATCATGGGCATCGTGGTCTTTCACATCAACCGGGAGTTCGACTCGCTCGACTCCGCGCGCCTGACGGAGCTGCGCGACTGATGCTGCTCCTCGCACTCGTTGTGGTGCCGGTCCTGGCCGGCCTCGCCGCCTATCTGAGCCGCCGCCCCAGGTTCCGGAACGGGTTGTTGCTGGCGACGGCGGCGGGTCATACGGCGACCGTGGCCGCTCTGTGGAGCGGGCCGCGGCCGCCCGGTCCCGGCGGGTGGCTCGCGGTGGACGCCCTCGGCCTGATGGTCCTCACCGTGGTGAGCCTGCTCTTTCTGACCGTGGCGGTCTACGCGGTCGGCTTCCTGGCGGTGGACCGCCCCCGGGGAGGGCGGGTGTTCGTGGGCTGCCTGCTCGGTTTTCTGGCGGCGGCGACACTGGTGGCCCTGTCGCACCACCTGGCGCTGCTGTGGATCGGCATGGAGGCGACGACCCTGGCCCTGGCTCCGCTGGTCTTCCACCGCCACGACCGGCGTTCGCTGGAGGCGGTGTGGAAGTACCTGGTCCTCTCGTCGGTCGGCATCGGGCTGGCGCTGTTCGGCACCTTTTTCCTGGCAGCGGCCCAGGTGCGGGGGCGGCCGCTCCTCCTCGAGGATCTGGTCCGGCACGCGGCGACCCTGGAGCCGGGGTTGCTCCGGGCGGCGTTCCTGTTCCTGCTGGTGGGCTACGGCACCAAGATGGGCCTGGCGCCGCTGCACTCCTGGAAGCCCGACACCTACGGGGAGGCCCCGAGCCTGGTCGGGGGGCTCATGGCCGGCGCCCTCACCAGTTGCGCCTTTCTCGGTCTTGCCCGTGCCACCGCGGTGATGGCGGCGGCGGGCCAGGCGGGGTTCATCCGCCCCCCCCTGGTGGCGCTGGGCCTCGCCTCGCTCGTGGTCAGTGCGGGGTTCGTGATCGGCCAGACGGACCTCAAGCGGCTGCTGGCCTACTCCAGTGTGGAGCACATGGGCATCCTGGTCCTGGCCCTGGGGATCGGCGGCGCAGGCAGCTGGGGCGCAGCACTCCACCTGGTCAACAACGGCCTCACCAAGGGTGTCATGTTTCTCGCTGTGGGCAACGTGGTGCTGGCCTACCGCACTTCGGAGGCGGCGGAGGTTCGGGGGGTCCTGCGGCGGGCGCCGTGGTCGGGGGCCTTGCTCCTGGCGGGGTTGTTCGCCGTCACGGGGTCGCCCCCGTTCGGGCTCTTCGTGAGCGAGTTCACGATTCTGGGCGCTGCGGTGCGCGGCGGGTTCACCTGGGTGGCGGTGGTCATGATCATCCTGCTGGCCATCATCTTCACAGGGATGGCCGCGATGATCATGGAGGTGGTCTACGGCACGCCGGTCGAGGAGG
>JBBIMQ010000211.1:0-952 GCA_037444345.1 Gemmatimonadota bacterium
GCCCCCCTCCGCCCGCGCTACGCTTCTCCTTTCAGGAACAGGCGCAGCACCCGCTGCAGGATGCCGCCATGGCGGTAGTACTCGAGTTCCACCTGGGAGGCAAGCCGGACCACCGCCGGAAACCGCCGCACCGTGCCGTCCGCGGCTGTCGCGGTGACGGTGACCCGCCCGCCGGGCTCGAGACCCTGGGCGATCCCGCTCACCGAGAAGACCTCCGTCCCGGTCAGGCCGAGCGTGGCGCGGTTCTGTCCAGCCTCGTACTGGAGCGGCAGCACGCCCATGCCGACCAGGTTGCTCCGGTGGATGCGCTCGTAACTCTCCGCGAGCACCGCCCGCACCCCCAGCAGGGCCGGGCCCTTGGCGGCCCAGTCGCGACTCGAGCCGGTGCCGTATTCCTTGCCGGCGAGGACCAGGAGCGGCGTGCCCGCGGCCCGGTACTTCATGGCGGCCTCGTAGATGGACATCACCTCGCCGCTCGGGAGGTGGACGGTCCAGTTCCCTTCGCGCTCGGGGGTGAGGGCGTTGCGGATCCGCACGTTGCCGAAGGTCCCCCGCATCATGACTTCGTGGTTGCCGCGGCGGGCCCCGAAGGTGTTCCAGTCCACCTGCGCCACCCCGTGCTCCGTGAGGTAGCGGGCGGCCGGTCCCTGTTTCGGGATGGACCCGGCGGGGGAGATGTGATCGGTGGTGACCGAATCGCCCAGCACCGCCAGGACCCGGGCGTTCTCGATGTCTCGAAGCGGCGGCGGCTCGAGGCTGAGTTCCTGGAAGAACGGGGGCTCCCGCACGTAGGTGGAGGCGGGATCCCAGGCGAAGCGGCTCCCCTCGGGGACCGGTAGCGCGCGCCAGGCGTCGTCCCCCTCGAACACCGAGGCGTAGCGCTCCCGGAAGAGCTCCGGCTTGAGGCTTGCCGCCATCGCATCGGCCACCTCCCGGGACGAGGGCCAGATGT
>JBBIMQ010000211.1:976-5281 GCA_037444345.1 Gemmatimonadota bacterium
GATAGATCGGCCTGCCCTCGCGCCCGAGGCCCAGCGGCTCCCGGTCGAGATCGAGGTCAATCCGGCCCGCCAGCGCGAACGCCACGACCAGCATCGGCGAGGCGAGGTAGTTGGCCCGGACCTGGGGATGCACCCGGGCCTCGAAATTGCGATTGCCGGACAGCACCGCGACCGTGACCAGGGCGTGCTGCTCGATGGCCTGGGCCACCGGGTCGGGAAGCGGGCCCGAGTTCCCGATGCAGGTGGTACAGCCGTAGCCCACCACGGCGAAGCCCAGCTGCTCGAGATACGGCAGGAGGCCTGCGCCCTTGAGGTATTCGGTGACGACCCGCGACCCCGGGGCCAGGCTGGTCTTGACCCAGGGCCGGCTGCTCAACCCCTGCTCGACGGCCTTCCGGGCCAGCAATCCGGCGCCGATCATCACCGACGGGTTCGAGGTATTGGTGCAGCTCGTGATGGCCGCAATCACCACCGAACCGTCGCGCAACTCGCCGTTCTTCCCCTGCACCGTGACCGGCACCGCCGCCGGCGCCTCCCGGACGGCCACGGCGGTCCCCCCGCCTCCCCCCTCGTTGACCCAGCGGGAGTAGTTGGCCTCGGCGAGTTCCCGCCGGGCGGCAGGAACGGCCGGCGTCATGAGCTCCGGAAGGGCCATCTGGAAGTTGCGCTTGAGGGCCGAGAGCGGGACCAGGTCCTGGGGGCGCCGGGGCCCGGCCAGGCTGGGCACGATGGTCGAAAGATCGAGCTCGACCGTGTCGCTGTACGCGGGATCCGGCGTGCCGTCGGTGCGGAAGAGCCCTTGCTCCTTGCAGTAGCGCTCCACCCGCTCGACCAGGGCGCGGTCCCGGCCGGTCCGCTCCAGGTACCGCAGGGTCTCGGCGTCCACCGGGAAGAACCCCGTCGTCGCCCCATATTCGGGCGCCATGTTGGCGATCGTGGCCCGGTCGGCGAGCCCGAGGTTCGAGAGGCCCGGGCCGTAGAACTCGACCAACTGGTCCACCACCCCCTTCGCCCGGAGGAGCCGGGTGATCGTGAGCACCAGGTCGGTGGCCGTGGTCCCCGGGGGCAGCTCGCCCCTCAGCTTCACCCCGACCACGGCGGGGACCAGCATGAAATAGGGCTGGCCCAGCATCACCGCCTCGGCCTCGATCCCGCCCACGCCCCAGCCCAGCACCCCGAGTCCGTTGATCATGGTGGTATGGGAATCGGTGCCGACCAGCGTGTCCGGATAGGCGGTGAGCGAGCCATGCTGCGGCCGGAGCTGGACCACCGGCGCCAGGTACTCCAGGTTTACCTGGTGCACGATCCCGGTGCCGGGCGGCACCACCCGGAAGTTGGTGAAGGCGCGCTGCGCGAACTTGAGGAGCTGGTACCGTTCCCGGTTCCGCTCGAACTCGAGCTGGACGTTCAGGCGGTAGGCGTCGGGGGTGCCGTAGTAGTCCACCTGCACCGAGTGGTCAATCACCAGGTCGCAGGGAACGATCGGATTGATCCGGCCCGGATCTCCTCCGAGCCGCGCCATGGCGTCTCGCATCGCGGCCAGATCTACCACGCAGGGGACTCCGGTGAAGTCCTGGAGCACCACCCGGGCCGGCATGAAGGGGATCTCGCCCTGGCCCCCGGCGCCGGGCGACCAGCCCGCCAGCTGCCTGACATGGTCCTCGGTCACCGCCCCCCGCCCGGCGAACCGGAGCAGGTTCTCCAGCAGGACCCGGAGGGCGAAGGGGAGCCGGTCGAGCCGGGCGAGTCCCTTGCGCTCCAGCTCGCCCAGGCTGTAAATGGTTGCGGTCTCGGACCCCAGCCGCAGGGTCTTTCGGGCGCCGAACGGATCGGTTGGTAGAGTACGCATAGTCGGGCTGCATTGGGGCGCGGGGAGTCCGGCCCGTCAATGCACGTAGTATAACCGGCGCGTCCATCGCCGAGCCACCACCCAACGGAATCGCATGCCGCCGGTCATGCCCTACGCCATCAGCCGGGAGGACGCGGGGGTCCGCATCGAGTGGGACCAGGCCGGTCATGTGGGCTTCTTTCCCGCCCGGCCGCTCCGGCTCGCCTGTCCCTGCGCGGCCTGTGTGGACGAGGTCTCCGGCCGGCCGCTGCTCGACCCGGCGACCGTGCCCGAGGACGTGAAACCGCTCCGCCTGACACTGATCGGCGCCTACGGCATCCGGGTCATCTGGAGCGACGGCCACTCCACCGGCATCTTCACCTTCGAACGACTCCGCGCGAGCTGTCCCTGCCCCCGCTGCCGCGGCGAGCGGCCCGGCGACGAACCGCCATGATCGCCGGGCGCACCTTCTGGGTCTGGGTCTGGGTGGGGATCATGGGCCTGGGGATCCTGGGCTTTGTCCCGGCGCTCCAGTGGGCCCGCCACCACCGCTGGAGCAACCTCGACGAAGTGCTGCGAGGGGTGGGCACCATGCTCGTGTCGGGGGGAATGCTGGTGCTCCTCCTCACGGCCAGGAATCTGCTCGGCCTCGCTCTCCTGGTGCTCGCCCTGGCGTGTTTCGCGGGAGCCTTCATCGCGGGGCGGCGCCAAGAGGAGAACGGCCCGCCCGATACCGGCCGGTGAGCGGGGGGGAGCCGAGACCCCCCGCTGCCGCTGCCCACCTTGCCCCTCCCGGCGGGTGTGCCATCTTCAACCCGGGCGTCGTCCCAAAGGACGAGCGTCCGGTCCATCGGCCGGCGACCGGATGGTGGTGGTATGCCTCGGCCGGCCGGAGGTAGGTCCCAATGTCCGATTCCCGCCAGCCGCTGTTCTCCGAGGCCGTTGACGCGGGGCTCCTGGGCGGCTCGACCGTGGCGATCTGGTTCCTCATCCGCGACCTGCTCGCCGGCCGCCCGCTCCTCACCCCGAGCCTGCTCGGCCAGACCTTCATCCTGGGCGAGGAACCGCCGGTCACCACCAGCATTGATTTCGGCGCGGTGATCCTTTACACCGCGGCGCATTTTCTCGCCTTCGTGGCCTTCGGCTTCGTCGTCACCGCCCTGGTGCGGGCGGCCTGCCGCTCGGCGGTCGCGCGGTTCGCCCTGCTCGTGCTGTTCGTGGTCTTCGAGCTCGCGTTCTACGTCTTCGTCCAGGCGGCCGCGAGCGGCATCGGCGACTATTTCCCGCTCTGGTCGGTGCTGCTGGCGAACCTGTTCGCCGCCCTGGCGATGGGCTACTACTTCGCCCGGCTGCATCCCGAGCTCGCTCGGGCCCTCAAGGAAGAGCCGCTCGGCGCCTGAGCCCCGGGGGAACCAGGCCCGGCTTCTGCTCGGGGCTGGCCCACCCGTGCGCCGGCGCGGGACACGGGTCGGCCCCCCGGGGGGGAGCTCGAAGGGCTCCGCCCGAGCTCCCCCTCGCGCGCGTTCCGATTCCTCCCCTGCCATGGTACCTTGCGTCCGCCCTGTCCGGAGGCGCGCTCGTGCGATGGGTCAGCCTGACCGCACTCTGCACTTTCCTTCTGCCTGCGGCCGTCGAGGCCCAGCTCGAGCCGCCGTCCACCGGCGGCCTGGTGGCGCTGGACCAGGACCTCCGGACCCTCGGCCAGTACAAGCGGGTGCTCATGATCGGGGCCCCCCCCGACGACGAGGACACCGAGTTGCTCGCGATTCTGGTCCGCGGCCGCGGCGCCGAGGCCGCCTATCTCTCGCTCACCCGGGGCGAGGGCGGGCAGAACCTGATCGGGAACGAGCTGGACGTGGAACTCGGGGTGCTCCGGACCGAGGAGCTTCTCGCGGCGCGGCGGCTGGACGGCGCCCGGCAGTACTTCACTCGCGCCTACGACTTCGGCTACTCGAAGTCGCTCGATGACACCTGGCGTCACTGGCCGCGGGACTCCGTGCTCAAGGACGTGGTGCGGATCGTCCGGCGGTTCCGGCCTCAGGTCGTCGTCTCGATCTTCACTGGAACCCCGCGCGACGGGCACGGCCAGCATCAGGCGGCCGGATGGGCCGCGCTCGAGGCTTTCGAGCTGGCAGGCGACTCCGCCCGCTTCCCCGAGTTGCAGCGAGAGGAAGGGCTGGCCCCGTGGGAGCCGCTCAAGCTGTACCGGAGCACGCGGTTCGATTCGGCGGCCACGACTCTCACGCTGGACGGCGGTGTGCTCGATCCCGCGGTGGGCAAGTCGTATCATCAGCTCGCGATGGCGGGGCGGAGTCTCCATCGCTCGCAGGACATGGGGCGGCTCCAGGAAATCGGGCCTTCGGTGGCGCGGCTCCAACTGCTCCAGGATCGCACCGGCCGCGGCGGCGGAGACCTGTTCGCCGGACTGGACACGAGCCTGGCCGGCGTGCCGTCGGTGGCCGCTGCCGCCCCGGGCC
>JBBIMQ010000212.1:0-4523 GCA_037444345.1 Gemmatimonadota bacterium
AATACCACCTGGCTGAGACCGCTGCGGTCGCGCAGGTCAACGAAGATCAGGCCGCCGTGGTCGCGTCTGGTGCGCACCCAACCCATGAGCGTAAGCTCGCGCCCCACGTCGGCGAGGCGCGGCTCGCCGAGCGCGAGGCCACGCTCAACGCCCTGCTCGAACCCGACGTGGTGCTGGCCCGGCTCACCAGCGCCTCGCGGCCCGAACCCGGGATCCAGCTCTTCTGGAACCGGCGGACCAACCGCGCCATCGTGCATGCGTTCAACCTCACGCCCGCCAACGCGGGGCGCGCCTATCAGCTCTGGTTCATCCCGCAAGGGGGCAAGCCCATCCCGTCCGTGGTCTTCAATTCGGAGCCGAGCGGGCACGCGCTGGTCCGGGAGATCGAGGTTCCACCCGGCGTCCGGCTCACCGCCGCGGCGATCACCGAGGAACCAGCCGGGGGATCGCCTCAGCCAACCACGACGCCGATCCTCGCCGGAGCCCTCGAGGCCAGTTGAACCGTGCCGGGTGCGGGGCGTCACGGGCGATCGGCGGTCATGCGTCCCGAGAGCGACAGGTGGGGCGGCGGCCAGGGCACCGGCTGGCGCCTGCGCAGGGCCCTGTGGCTCGCCGCGGCAGCCAGCGCGCCGTACGCAACAGGCACCCAGGCTCAGCTCCCGCCCGACCTTGCCCGCGAGCGGGCCGCGTACGCGTCCTGGCTCGCCACGGCGCCTGTCTCCCCCTATGCCGCCCTGGCGCTCCAGCCGGTGGGACGCGGTATCACCCTGGGATCCGGGGATGGCGACATTCCGGTTGCCGGCCTGGGATGGTACCGGGTCACCGAGGATCAGGGCCTGCTCCGGCTCTGGGATGGCACTTCCTCCCGCCCCCTGCGCCGGGGCCGCCCCACTCCCCTCGGCGGCTACACCCTGCTCGCTGGCGGGCCGGCCGGCCGGGCCGTCGTCGCCCTTTTCGGCCCCGCCCGCGCCGTCCCAGCGCCTGACTACTATCCTTATGCTCCGGAGGCCCGGCTCACCGAGAAACTCGAGCCGCCCGAGCGGCGCGGGTCCTTCGTTACCCTGGGGCTCGACGGAATGGAGACCGAAGCTGTCGAGGCAGGATTCTTCCCGGTGAGGATCGGAAGCGCCCGGGCCCGGCTCCGGGTCTACCAGCTCCGAGAAACGAGCGGCGAGGAAGTGGAACTCTACATCTACTTCCGCGACCAGACCAACGGCCGCGGGACCTATCCCGCCGGCCGCTTCGTCGAGCTCCTCCCCGCAGGCTCGGGGCGCTTTCTCCTCGACTTCAACCGGGCGCGGAACCCGTTCTGCGCCTACAGCTCGGTCTATCCTTGCCCCGCGCCCTGGCCCGGCAACGGGCTCTCGTTCGAGGTCAGAGCCGGGGAGCGCTACCTCGAACGGGGAACGGAGTAGCCGTCACGTGGATCGGGCAACTTCCGGGGCCCGGCCCCGCCAGGTCTCGCCCGCGCCGGCACGCGGCGCCTGGCGCGCCGCGCCAGGGCATCGAGCAGTGAAGGCAGGTTGCTGCCTGATCCTTCCGGCGCTCCTGGCCACCAGCGGTGCCGGGGACCTCGACCCCCAGCTTGCCGGGCCCTGGAGGGCAGTGCTGGAACAGGCCGGCGGCCCGCTGCGCTTCGGCATCGAGATCGAGCGGAGGGAAAGCGCGTGGACGGCCAGGCTCTGCAACGGCCCGGCGTGCGAGCCCTTCTCGGCGTTGCGGTTCGAGGGGGACAGTCTGGTCTTCGAGATGGCAGGCTACGCCGCGGCCATCGTGGCCCGATTCGAGGGCGACTCGCTGGCGGGTGCCTATCGGAATGTAGGCCGCCGCGGGCCCCGTACCATTCCCTTCCACGCCACCCGCGGCCGGTGGCCCGTCAGTCCGGGGCCGCGGCGGCTGCTGGGCCGGTGGGACGCCTGGTTCCACGCCGGCACGGAGTCGTCACCCCGGGTCCTCGAGTTCCGCAACGGCCGCTCCGGTCTCGAGGGCACGGTGATCTCCAGCGCTGGAGACTACGGCCTCTTCGCCGGGTTCTGGGCGCGCGACAGCTTCGCGCTCTCGCATTTCGACGGCTCCTATGTCTACCGCCTGACAGGAACGCTCGAGGGCGACACCTTGCGGGGGACCTTTCACGCCGGGCTGCGCAGCCAGACCCCGTTCACCGCGACGAGGAGCACCGGGCGCCGCCACCTCCCCCCCTTGACCGCGGTCACTAGCGCCGACCCCGCGCACCCCTTCCGATTCGCCTTTCCGGACCTCGAGGGGAAGGTAGTGACCGCCGAGGACGAACGTTTTCGGGGCAAGGTCGTGCTGGTGGACATCTTCGGCACCTGGTGCCCCAACTGCCACGACGCCGCACCGCATCTGGTCCGGCTCTACCGCGAGTATCACGCGCGCGGCCTGGAGATCGTCGGCCTGGCCTACGAGGTCACCGGTGATACCGCGCTGGACAGGCACCAGGTGCGGCTCTACCGCGACAAGCATGGGATCCCGTTCCCCCTCCTCCTCGCCGGCATCAGCGAGACCGAGGCCGTTGGCGCCTCGCTGCCCCAGCTGGCCGGCTTCGGTGCCTTCCCCACTACGGTGTTTCTCGATCGGACCGGTCGGGTGCGGCGGATCCAGGCCGGGTTCTACGGCCCGGCGACGGGGGACCAGCATGCGAGGCTGGTGGCGGAGATGCGGCGGGAGGTCGAGCGCTTGCTGGCCGAGCCGGCGCCGGGCCAGTAATCGCCGGACTGGTGGCGCGCCGGAACCAGCGGGCAGCCTGCTGGCGGGGTCACGAGCCCCGCACCTCCGGAAGGCGCGCGGCGCCGTCCACCCGGAACCTGATCCATTCCCCCCGGATCGCGTGCGCCGCGACACCGCAGAGCAACCAGTACCATCCAGCCTGATTGGCGACGAAGCTGGTCCGGTCCTGCTGGCCCGGCTTCACCCCCTGGAGCACCGACCGGGTGAGCGCGTTCTCCAGCGCCGGGGCCCCGCCCTGGGCGGGGAGCTTTTCCCGCTCCGCCATGAGGACAAGGCTATGGGCGGTGCTGTCCCGGTTGACCCAGGTCCACCGCACGGTCCAGCCCAGCGGGACCACCAGCTCATGGTCGCCGTGGTGGAATCCGTTGATGGTGGCGATCCCCTCGGGGCCCCCGCCGCGCATCTCGAGGGCGAGCTCGACGGCATGCGCCGTCGAGTCGGGCTGCACCCAAGGCGGGAGCGAGAGCCCCTGCGCGGCCAGGCCGGCCCCGGGGATCGCGAGCACCGCCAGCAGAGCGAGAGCGGGCGACATGCGGAACACCTCCTCGGCCATGGGGCTGCGCGTGGTATTGCAATTCCGGCCGGGAAAGGTAATGTATGCGCCGCTCGACATTGCCGTTCCACAGGCCGGCTCCCCGCGCCCAGACTGTCTGACCCTCTTCCGGAGGCGACGTGACTCCGCGCTCTGCCCCCTCGTTTGCCCCTGTCCCACCGGACCTCGGAGTCCACTGATGGCGGGCCTGCTCGACAAGGACCGCATCATCGCGAAGCCGGGGTTCAACCGCTGGCTGGTTCCACCCGCGGCCCTGGCCATCCACCTGTCGATCGGGATGGCCTACGGATTCAGCGTCTTCTGGCTGCCGCTGAGCCGGTCGCTCGGGATTACCCAGCCGGTGGCGTGCCCGGACCTCTCGTTCCTGGAGGAAATCTTCACCACCCACTGCGACTGGAGGATCAGCACCCTGGGGTGGATGTACACCTTGTTCTTCGTCTTCCTGGGGTCCTCCGCCGCGCTGTTCGGAAGCTGGCTCGAACGGGTGGGACCTCGGAAAGCAGGGGTGGTCGCCGCGTTCTGCTGGGGAGGGGGCTTTTTCATCTCGGCCCTGGGCATCCACCTCCACCAGATCTGGCTCCTCTGGATCGGTTCCGGAGTCATCGGGGGCTGCGGCCTCGGGCTCGGGTACATCTCGCCGGTATCCACGCTGATCAAGTGGTTTCCGGACCGCCGTGGCATGGCGACCGGCATGGCCATCATGGGCTTTGGGGGCGGCGCCATGATCGGCTCCCCGCTGGCCGACCTCCTCATGAAGCACTATGCCACTCCCTCGTCCGTGGGGGTGCTGGAAACCTTTCTCACCTTGGGGGCGATCTACTTCGTCGCCATGCTCTGTGGCGCGTTCGGCTACCGCCTCCCCCCGCCGGGGTGGCGGCCCGCCGGCTGGGTGCCCAAGGCGAACCAGGGTGGAATGATCACCACCCGGCACGTGCACGTGCGCCTGGCCCACCGCACCCCGCAATTCTGGCTCCTCTGGGCGGTCCTCTGCCTCAACGTGAGCGCGGGAATCGGCGTCATCGGCATGGCCTCGCCGATGATCCAGGAGGTCTTCGGCGGCACGTTCGTGAACCGGCCCGGGACGCCGCTGGCCCAGCTCTCCGAGGCCGAGAAGGCCGCGGCCGCCTCGATCGGCGCGGCGTTCGCCGCGCTGCTCAGCTTTTTCAACATCATCGGCCTCATACCCTGGGCCACGGCCGCCGCATGGTTTGGCCGCAAGCGT
>JBBIMQ010000212.1:4533-5272 GCA_037444345.1 Gemmatimonadota bacterium
AAGTCGCATGGAACTATTCAAAGAAACGAACTTCGACTTCTTGGGCCGCAAGCGTACCTACATGGTCTTCTTCGCGCTCGGGACCGTGCTCTACGCCTCGGCGCCCGCGGCCGGGCGGAGCGGCAGCGTCCTGCTGTTCGTCGCGATTTTCTGCGTGATCCTCACGATGTACGGTGGCGGTTTCGCCACCATTCCGGCCTACCTCGCGGACATGTTCGGCACCCATTTCGTGGGCGCCATCCACGGCCGGCTCCTCACCGCCTGGTCCACGGCGGGGGTGCTGGGCCCGGTCCTGGTCAACTACATCCGGGACTACCAGATCGGCCGCGGGGTACCCAATGCCCAGGCCTACAACACGACGATGTACATTCTGGCCGGGCTTCTGGTCCTGGGATTCCTGTGCAACCTGGCCGTGCGGCCGGTCGCGGAGCGCTACTACATGACCGAGCATGAGATCCAGGCCCTGCGCGGGGCCCGAAGCTGAGGAGTCTCGAGTGAGCGAACTTCGACCCGGTGGTGGAGAGGAGCACCCGAGCGCGGCCAGCTGGGTCGGGGTCGCCCTGGCGTGGATCGCCGTCGGTCTCCCGCTCCTGTGGGGGATCTTCACCACGTTCCGCAAGGCGCTACCTCTCTTCCGGTAGCCCCACCTTGACGCCGCCGGGGCCGGCCGGTATTCCTATTGGCCGCACTGCGCCGGCAGGCCGGCCGGCGCCCCCGGTGTCTCGTCCGTTTCCTTCCC
>JBBIMQ010000213.1:0-5260 GCA_037444345.1 Gemmatimonadota bacterium
CGATCCGCGCGATTTCATCCTCTTCAGCTACGGCGGCGGCGGCCCGCTCCATGCCCTGGACGAAGGGGCGGAACATCTCGATCGGGATCGGGAAGAGTGTCGTGGAGTTGTTTTCCGCCGCCACCTCCGTCACGGTCTGGAGGTAGCGGAGCTGGATCGCAGTCGGTTCGGCGGCCAGGGTGCGGGCGGCGTCGGCGAGGGTCTGGGAGGCTTGCAGCTCTCCCTGCGCGGCGATCACCTTGGCGCGCCGCTCCCGCTCGGCCTCGGCCTGCCGAGCCATGGCGCGTTTCATCTCCTTGGGAAGGTCCACATCCTTGACCTCGACGGCGGACACCTCGATGCCCCAGGCGTCGGTCCGCTCGTCAATGATCCGTTTCAGGATGCCGTTGATCTTTTCCCGGTCGGCCAGGAGCTCGTCGAGCTCGGTTTCGCCCAGGACCGACCGGAGCGTGGTCTGGGCGAGCTGGCTCGTGGCGTAGAGGTAATTCTCGATTTCGATGACCGCCTTGTCCGGATCGCGCACCCGCATGTAGAGCACCGCGTTCACCTTGACCGAGACGTTGTCCCGGGTGATGACGTCCTGGGGGGGGATATCGAGGGCCACGATCCGGAGCGAGACCCGCTTCATGTGGGCCAGCAGGAGAGGGACGAAGGTCAGGCCGGGCCCCTTGAGCCCGGTGTACCGGCCCAGGAAGAAGTTCACGCCCCTCTCGTACTGCTTGAGGATGCGAACGCTTCCCAGGCAGTACGCGACGGCGAGGATCGCAGCGAGCGTGAGAAGTTCCATAGGGCCTCCGGTTGATGCGGGCGCCCCGCCGCGGGTCGAGCCCGGCCGTTCACGCCGTCTCGCGGCTCCCCCAACGGCGCCGTCCCGGGTCGAGCTTCCCCGGTGCAAGATACACCGGGGCGGGCGATGGCCTCAGGCCAGAGCTTCCACGATCACCGCCGCGCCCTGTCCCCCGCCGATGCAGGCGCTGCCCAGCCCGAACCGCTGCCGGTTGCGCCGGAGGGCATGGAGCAGATGGAGCGTGATCCGGGCGCCGCTTGCGCCCAGCGGGTGGCCGATGGCGATCGCGCCACCGTGCACGTTGGTCCGCTCGCGGTCGAGTCCCAGCTCTTTCTCCACGGCGAGGTACTGGGCCGCGAAGGCCTCGTTGACCTCGACCAGGTCCATCTGCTCGAGTGTGAGCCCGGCCCGGGCCAGCGCCATGCGGGCGGCGGGCACCGGGCCGATCCCCATGTAGCTGGGATCCACGCCCGCGACGGCCCAGGCGACCAGCCGCCCGATGGGCTGGCGGCCCAGCGCCCGGGCCGCTTCCGCGCCCGCCATGACGAGTGCTGCGGCGCCGTCGCAGATCCCGGAGGCGTTCCCGGCGGTCACCACGCCGTCCTTCTTGAAATAGGGCGGCAGACTGGCCAGTGCCTCTGCCGTGGTGTCGGGCCTCATGTGCTCGTCGGCGGCCCAGGGTTCGGGCTGCCTGGTCTTCCGGTTGGTGACCGGCACCGGGATCACCTCGTCGGCGACGACGCCGCGCTGCCAGGCATCCCGGGCCCGCTGCTGGGAGAGCAGGGCGTACGCGTCCACCTCGCAGCGCTCGAGCCGGTACTTCGCGGCCAGGTTCTCCGCGGTTTCAGCCATGGAGAGACCGCACTGGGGATCGCGGAGCGCTTCCCACAGGGCGTCCTCGAGGGGCGGCACGGGACCCAGGCGATAGCCCCAGCGGGCGCCGCGAAGGACATGGGGCGCCTGACTCATGGACTCGGTACCGCCGGCGAGGACCAGATCGGCCTCGCCGAGCAGGATCTGTTGGGCGCCCTGAATGACCGCTTCGAACCCCGAGCCGCAGAGTCGGTTCACCGTGACGGCGGGCGTCTCGATCGGGCAGCCGCTCCGGAGCGCGACGTGACGGGCGAGGTAGATCGCGTCGGCGCTGGTCTGGAGCACGTTGCCGACGATCACGTGGTTCACCCGCGAAGGGTCCACGGCGGCGCGCTCCAGTGCGCCCCGCGCCGCGAAGACGGCGAGGTCGGTGGCGGAGTGATTCTTGAGCGCGCCGCCGAAGGCGCCGAACCCGGTGCGCACTCCGGAGAGGAAAACGACGTCTCGGGCGTGCCCGGAGGGGGGCATGACCGGCTCCCTATTAAGGAAGGGGGAGGTGGCAGGGGGAAATATGCGAGGAGGGCAGGGGCGAAGTCGAGCGAGGTTCCCCAAGTGATTGGCCCCGCGGCCCTTACACCCTGATGGCAGGGCCCGGCTCCGGTGCAGCGCGCTCGCCGCGGGCGATCGGTGGGGTCCGGCACCCGGCCGGTGGGTTCGGGTCGGCCGGTCGGCCGGGCTCACTCCCCGACCAGGTGCCCGCAGTTGATGCAGTGCTTCCAGCCTAACTCCAGCTCCGCCTGGCACTCGGGGCAGCGGGTGAAGGTCTGGCTCTGCCCGCAGTGGGGACAGTAATTGACCGTGCGGCCGGCGGGGAGCCTGCCACCGCAGTACCCGCAGCGGGGTCCGGACCGGCGGTGGGTGCTGCGAGGCGGTTCGGGTTCCGGCTCGGGCGTGATGCGCGGCGGCGGTGGCAGCGGGGGAACCAGAGAGGGGGCTGGCTCGGGGGCGACCGCGGCAGGCGCGCGGCGCAGCAGATCCAGCGACACCTCCGGGGGGGTGGGTGGCTCCCGGTGCGGGCCGGCCGCGGGGAACTCGAGCAGCTCCTCGTCCGGGGGCGCGTACTCTTCCTCCGGCCCGGGTCCCAGAGCGTGGGCCAGCGGTTCGGTCTCCAGGACCAGTTCGACCTGGGAATGGGCTCGCAGGACGGACAGATCGGGATTCGGGCTCGCCGCTTGCTCGCGGAACACCTGGGCGGCGTCCTCGTCGAGCAGCCGGACAAAGCCTCCCTCGCCCGCGCAGAGGCGAAGGACCAGCATGTCGTAGTCCTCGACCGAATCCACGGACAGGGCGCGGCGGTTGGTCCGGTAGGGGATGACCGAGTCGAGCAGCTCGCCGAGTCCCAGGGGCCGGTGGAGGCGGGCCGGGTCAATGGCGATTAGGTTATCCACCAGCCGCCGGAAGAGCCGTTCAAGATCGGTCATGGAGCAGGTCAGAGTAGGGTAGGCTCCACCCACTGTCAAGCAAGGAGCGACTATGCGGAAGGCGCTCGCGATGGCCGGTGTTGTCGGACTGCTGGGCCTTCCCGGCCGGGCTGCCGCGCAGGCCGCTTGCACTCCCGGCGACGACTCGCCGGAGGCCCGGCTCTTTGCTCACTTCTCGGCCCCGCTCGCCTTCAGCCCGGCACAGTCCCCGTGGGTCTACCGGGCCGGGTCAGTGCAACTCGGCCTCGAAGGCACCTACCTGCCCGATGCCGGCGACGACATCGCCACTCCCACGACCTGCCGCCCGAACAAGGGTCCCGAAAACGTGAACCTGCTCTTCGGGTTCCCGCGCCCGCGAGTGAGCTACAGCCTCCCGAACGGGATTCTCCTCGAGGCGAGCTGGATCCCCCCGGTGAGGCTCAACGGGGTCAAGCCCAATCTCTTCGCCTTGTCGCTGAGCCGGACGGTGCTGCTCACCCCCGGCACGCTGTTCATGGGCCGCGGCCATGCGGTGCTCGGCAAGATCGAGGCGCCCTTCGTCTGTCCGGAAGAGGCCCTGGTGAACGACCCCACCCAGGAGTGTAACGGTACCAGCCCCTCGAATGACACCTACAAGCCCAACATCTTCGGCGTCGAGCTGGCCCTCGCCTGGCCGCGGGCGGGGGGGCGGTTCCGGCCTTATCTGGGCGGGGGATACAACATCCATCACCCGCGGTTTCAGGTCCATTTCCGGGATCGGACCGGCTTGCTCGACGACCAGAAGGTGGAAGTGAATCTCGGGCGCTGGGCGGTGTTCGGTGGGGTGACGCTCGCTCCGTCCCGGTTGCTGAGTCTCACCGGCGAAGCGTATTCCACGCCTTCCGATCTCGTCACCGGCCGGGTGCGGCTGAACGTGGAGCTGGGGCGTTGAGGATCAGCCCGCCCCCGCCCCCCGAGGCGCGGTGAAAGGCCGCGCTCTCACTCGACCAGTTCGATCGGAAAGCGCTCCCCCGCCGCGATGCGTTGCTCCAGGGCGGAGAAGGCGGCATCGGGGTCGTAGCCGGGGTAGAGGTTGCGGCTCCGCTTCTCCGCCAGCCAGGCCGGAAACCCGGACTCCACTGCCCCGGGCGAGGTGACCTGCTCCCGGGCGGCCTTCATCGCGAGGTCGTTGGCGTACTCGTTCTTGGGGTGGCCCTGGTGGCCCCGCACCCAGACCCACTGGACCTCGTGCTGGCGGGCGGAGTGCACCAGCGCCTGCCACAGGGCCAGGTTTTCGATTGCCCCCCCCTTCCTGGTCCAGCCGCGGGCCATCCAGGCCGGGACCCACTCCCGGATGCCCTTGACCAGGTATTCGGAGTCCGAGACGATGAGGGCGCGGAGGCGCCGCCCCTTGGCGGCCAGGAGATTGAGCGCGGCGATGGCGCCGCAGAGGGCCATGCGGTTGTTGGTGGTGTCGGCGTTGTGCAGATAGAAATCGCGGCGCTGGATGCCGCTCGCCGTGCGGACCTCGATCAGCCCGCCCGCGCCGCCAGGGTTGGGGCCGTCGAGTCCGTTTCCGAGGCAGCTCTCATCCAGATGAAGGACGGCGATAGGCGCCGGAGGTCCGGAGGCTCGGCGTGAAGGGCTGGGCATGTACGAGCACGGGAATGTCGGTGGCGCGCAGGATGACCTCGGTGTGCGAGGCCACGAGCTGCTCGCCATCTTCCCGATGGGCCCCGGCAAACACGGCGTTCACACCGAGCCGGCGGACGGCGCCGGCGATCCCGTCTTCCAGGGAGCCTTCCACGAGGTGGGTCTCGAAATGCACCGGCGTGACCGACAGGATATGAGCGGCCTGGGCCAGGATCGCGCGGCCGGCTTCCGGGGCGGTGGTCACGTGCACCACATCCAGGTGCGCGTCGGTGATCGCGGCGTAGCGGGCGGCGAAGGTGAGAGCCTGCTCGCTCAGCGAGTTGCCGCCGTAGGCCACCAGGCAGCGGTCCATCGGGCTCGTGCTCCCGCCGCAGACCAGCATCGGCCGGTGTAGCTTCCGGATCAGGGAGCGGGTGTCAGGGCCCAGGGGGTCCGTGCCCGCCTTCGCTCCCGCCCGTCCGGCCACGACCACGCCCACGCTCTCCGAGAGCTGGTGCAACACTTCCACCACGTCGCCGGTACGGAGCGCGAGCTCGGCCTGAAGGCCCGCCGCGCGCACGGCCGCCGC
>JBBIMQ010000214.1:0-5249 GCA_037444345.1 Gemmatimonadota bacterium
CGATGGTTGCCCGGCTGCTCCGGCTCCGGACGCCGCCCACACACGCCGATGCGGCGGACGGTGTCGCGGTGGCGCTCACCCACCTGCTCCGCGCCCGTCCCGGGGCCTGGCCCGCCGTGCTGCCGGCGGGCCGCACCGCGGGGCCTGGTGTATAATTCCCCCCGTCGCCGAGCCCGGACCCGCCTGTGATCGCGAGCGTGTCGGGAGTGCTGACGGAGAAGGCCCCCGAAAGCATCGTCATCCAGACCGACGGCGGCGTGGCCTACGCGCTCACCGTGCCGCTCGGCGTCTTCGAGCGCCTGCCGGCGCCCGGCGCGCGCGTGTCGCTCTACACCGAACTCGTGGTCCGGGAAGACGGCTGGTCGCTCTTCGGGTTCGACCAGCCGGGAGAGCGGGCGGTGTTCCAGCGCCTGCTCGGCGCGAGCGGCTTCGGGCCCCGGCTCGCCCTGGCGCTGCTCTCCACCCTGGGCCCCGAGCGCACGGTGCGGAGCATCCAGCAGAAGGACATCGCGGCTCTGAGCACGGTGAACGGGATCGGGCGGAAGAAGGCCGAGCGGCTGGTGCTCGAACTCTCGGACCGGTTCCGCGACCTCGGAGCCGATCTCCCCACCCGCCCGATCGGGCCCGCGGAGGAAGCGGTGAGCGCGCTGGTGGGACTGGGCTACCCCCAGGCCGTGGCGGAGGAGGCGGTTCGCGAAGTCGTGGCCGATGGCGCGGGCGACACGGCGCGCGTCATCCGGCAGGCCCTGCAGCTTTTGGCGGGCCGCAAGTGAGGCGCAGCACTGCCCCGCCAACCAGCCGCACGCTTCAGGGAGGACGTTTCGGCATGATGGTTCCGGCCACCACCGCCGAATGGATCTGCACCCGCTGCGGCAGCACCAACCGCCGCCTGGTGCCCCACACCACCCGCAAGACGGTGGACCGCTGCATCCACTGCCATACCCGGCACGTGGTGGAAGCGGGCGAGCGGCCGGTGCGCTGGGAAGCGAGACCGGTGGACTGAATGCCGCGCCTCCAGATCACCACCCCCGACATCCTGCCGGACGAGTCCGGGCTCGAGGCCCAGCTCAGGCCCTCGCGGCTCGACGAGTTCGTGGGGCAGGAGCAGGTCAAGACCTCGCTCCAGATCGCGGTGGACGCGGCCAAGGGCCGGGGCGAGCCGCTCGATCACCTCCTCTTCTTCGGGCCACCCGGTCTCGGCAAGACCACCCTCGCGATGCTCCTCGCCCGCGAGATGGGAGTCCAGCTCCGCACCACCTCGGGTCCGGTGCTCGAAAAACCGGGCGACCTGGTGAGTCTCCTCACCACGCTCCGCCCGGGCGACATCCTCTTCATTGACGAAATCCACCGGCTCCGCCCGCTGCTGGAGGAGTTCCTCTACCCCGCCATGGAGGATTTCCGGGTGGACGTGCGGGTGGCCGACGGCCCTCACGCCCAGACCATCCCCATGGCGCTCGAGCGCTTCACCCTGATCGGCGCCACCACGCGCTTCGGGCTCCTCACCCCGCCGATGCGGGCCCGCTTCGGCATGGTGGAACGGCTCAACTTCTACCCGCCCGAGGATCTCAGCACCATCGTGACCCGTTCGGCCCGGGTGCTGGGCGTGCCGATCGAGGCGGAAGGCGCCCTGGAGATCGCGCGGCGGAGCCGGGGCACGCCCCGGGTGGCCAACCGCCTGCTCCGCCGGGTGCGGGACTACGCCGAGGTGCGGGCCGATGGCCGGATCACGCTGGCGGTGGCCCGCGAGGCGCTGGCGCGGCTCAACGTGGACGAGTTCGGGCTCGACGACATGGACGCACGCATCCTGCGGACCATCATCGAGAAGTTCGGCGGAGGGCCGGTGGGGCTGGGCACCATCGCCGTGGCGGTGGGCGAGGACGGGGGCACGCTGGAGGAGGTGTACGAGCCGTTCCTCATCCAGCAAGGCTTTCTCGAGCGCACGCCGCGAGGGCGGGTCGCGACCCCGCACGCCTACCGCCGCTTCGGCTACACCCCTCCGGCGGGCACCCAGGGGTCGCTGCTCTAGGGGCCGCGCCGGACGCCGATGGGCCTCCGCACCTCCGATTTCGATTACGATCTCCCCCCCGAGCTGATCGCCCAGGAGCCGCCCGCCGAACGCGGTACCAGCCGGCTGCTCGTGGTGCGGCGGGACCCGACCGGCGGGGAAGCGGGCCTCGAGGATCGCCGGTTCTCCGACCTGCCCGCGCTGGTCCGGCCCGGCGATCTGGTGGTGATCAACACCACCCGGGTGCGGCACGCCCGCCTGATCGGCGAGCGGCCGAGCGGTGCCCCCGCCGAGGTGCTGCTGATCCGGCCGGATGAGGAGGAGACCTGGATCGCCATGGGCAAGCCGGGTGCAGCACTCCGCCCCGGGCGGCGGATCCAGCTCGGGCCCGGCGCCTTCATCGAGACGCTCGAGATCCTGGAGGAGGGCTATCGCCGGGTGCGGTTCGTGGGGCTGGCGGCCGCCGAGGCCATGGCTCGCTTCGGCCGGCTCCCGCTCCCCCCCTACATCCGGCGGGAGCCCACCGGGGCCGACGAGACGGGGTATCAGACGGTGTACGCCGAGCGGGAGGGGAGCGTGGCGGCGCCCACGGCGGGACTCCATTTCACGCCCGAGCTGCTCGCCGCGCTCGAGGCGCAGGGCGTGGGACTCGCCCGGCTCGATCTCGAGGTGGGCCCGGGGACCTTCAAGCCGGTCGAGGTGGAGGACCCGGCTCACCACCCCATGCACCCCGAATGGTTCGAGATCCCCGAGGCCACGGCCCGCGCGATCAGCGCCGCACGGGCCGCGGGCGGCGCGGTCTGGGCGGTGGGCACCACGGTGGTGCGAGCGCTGGAGAGCGCAGCACGCGAGGGCGGCGCGGTGGAGCCCGGGCGCCGGGAGACCCGGCTCCTCATCGCGCCGGGGTACCGCTTCCGGGTGGTGGATCGCCTGATCACGAACTTTCATCTGCCGCGCTCGACCCTGCTCCTCCTGGTGGCGGCCTTCGCCGGCTACGAGACCACCATGAGGGCCTACCGGCACGCCGTGTCCCGGCGGTACCGCTTCTACAGCTACGGCGACGCGATGGCGGTCGTCTGAGCGGTATGTTTTCCCCTCCGTGACGACACCCTTCTCCTTCACGCTCGAGGCCCAGGACGGCGCCGCCCGAGCGGGCATCCTCGACCTGCCCCACGGGCAGGTGGCGACCCCGGCCTTCATGCCGGTGGGGACCCACGGGGCGGTGCGCGGGCTCCACCCGGCGGAGGTCGAGCGCGCGGGCGCGCAGATCGTGCTCGGCAACACCTACCACCTCCACCTCCGGCCCGGGGAGGACGTGGTGCGAGCGCTGGGCGGCCTCCACCGGTTCACCACCTGGCGCGGCCCCATGCTCACCGACTCGGGCGGCTTCCAGGTCTTCTCGCTGGAAGGCCTGCGGCAGGTGAGCGAGTCGGGCGTGGAGTTCGTCAGCCACATTGACGGCTCGATCCGGACGCTGACCCCGGAGTCGGTGATGGACATCCAGTGGGCGCTCGGCGCCGACGTCGCCATGGCCTTCGACCACGTGGTCCCCGGGGGCGCGGAGTATGACGTGGCCGAGGACGGCATGGAGCGCACGCTGCGGTGGCTCTCGCGCTGTCGCGACCGGCACCGTGCCCTGGCGGGCGAGAACGGCCCCCAGACCCTCTGGCCGATCCTGCAGGGGGGGATCTACCCCGACCTCCGGCTCCGCTCGCTCCACGGCACCCTGGAACGCGGGCCCTGGAGCGGCATCGCGATCGGCGGGCTGTCGGTGGGCGAACCCAAACCGGTGATGCACCGGGTGCTGGAATCCCTCGCGGCCGAGCTCCCGGCCGGGATCCCGCGTTATCTTATGGGCGTGGGCTTCCCTGAGGATCTGCTCGAAGGGATCGCCCGGGGGATGGATCTGTTCGATTGCGTCGCGGCCACCCGCAACGGCCGCCACGGCAGCGCCTGGACCAGCCGGGGCCGGGTCAACGTGCGGAGGGCCGCGCTGCGATTCGCGGACGAACCGCTCGACCCGGAGTGCGACTGCGAAACCTGCCGCCGCTTCTCTCGCGCCTATCTCCGCCACCTCTTCATGGCGGAGGAGATGCTCGGGCTCCGGCTGGTGTCCATTCATAACGTGCGATTCCTGATCCGCCTGGGCGAACAGGCCCGGGCCGCGATTCTCGACCGTGACTTCGACCGCTGGAGCCGGGAATGGCTCGCGCGGTACCACACCCGAGGAGAAGAGTGACTTTCGCCCCGCTCGCCCTGATCGCCCCCACCGACGGTTCCGGAGGGCTCGGCTTCTGGCTCCCGATCCAGCTCATCGGCTTCGGGCTGGTTTTCTACTTCCTGCTCTTCCGCCCCCAGCAGCAGGCCCGCCGCCGGCACGAGGAGATGCTCAAGGCGCTCAAGAAGGGCGACGAGATCACCACCACCGGCGGGATCATCGGCAAGGTGAAGGCCCTCGACGGCGATCGGGTCACGATCGAGAGCGGGACCGCCACGCTGGTCGTGGAGCGGAATCGCATCGTCCGGGTGGGCGAGAAGGCCGCCGGGCTACCGGGATGACGATTCTCAGCCTGCATCTCCTCGGGTCGCCGGTGCTGCGCCAGCGGAGCGCGGAAGTGCCCGCGGTGGACGACGAGCTCCGCCGGTTCATTGACGACCTCTTCGAGACCATGTACGCCGCGAGAGGGGTGGGGCTCGCCGCCAACCAAGTGGGCGTGGCCCGGCGCGTGGCGGTGGTGGATGCCGAGGGCCACAAGCTGGTGCTGGTCAACCCCCGGATCGTCGAGGCGAGCGGGTCCCACACCGCCGAGGAAGGCTGCCTGTCCGTCCCCGACGTCTTTGCCGACGTCACCCGGCCGGAGCGAGTGGTGCTCGAGGCGCTGGACCGCGACGGCACCCTCTACCGGCGCGACCTCGCCGGCCTCGCCGCCCGCGCGGTGCAGCACGAGATTGACCACCTCGACGGGATTCTCTTTCTCGATCACCTGAGCCCCCTCAAGCGCCGGCGCCTGCTCGCCCGCTGGAAGAAGGAGCACGAGCGGGACCCCTCCTACATCCGCGAGGTGAAACCCGCCTCGGCCGAAGCCCCCTGATGCGCATTGCCTTCTTCGGCACGCCGGAGTTCGCGGTTCCCTCGCTCCGGGCTCTGCTGGGAGAAGGCTTCGAGGTGGCCGGCGTCATCACCCGGCCCGACCGCCCGCGCGGCCGCTCTCGCTCTCACCCGGTCCCCCCCCCGGTCAAGGTG
>JBBIMQ010000215.1:0-5242 GCA_037444345.1 Gemmatimonadota bacterium
ACCGGGCGATCCTCGCGGCGGCCGCGGTACTCGTCCTGGGGCTGGCAGCCGGGGTCACGGCGCTCTGGCTGCGCCACTCGCCGGCCTCGCAACTCAGCCAGGCGCAGGCCCGGTACGCGCGCGCCACGGCGGAGCTCGGCGAGCGGCTGGCGCGCCAGGCGGCCGGGGACGGGCTTTCCCCCGCGACGCTCGCCACCGTACAGCGGAACCTCGCGATCGTGGATGCGGCGATCCGCGAGGCCGAGGCGGCACTGGCCGCCGATCCGGGCAACCCGGAGCTGGAGCGAATGCTGGTGGCCCGCTACGAGCAGCGCCTGGCCCTGCTCGCGCGCGCCACCCGGCTGGCCCAGGGGGGGGCGAGCTAGGCATGTGGCCCAGATGGTTGCTCCTCTGTCTCGGGGCCCCGCTCGCGGCCCAATCGCCGGTCAACGCCGGCCGCCCCGCCGCACCCGCCGCCGCCATTCGGATCTGGGCCCCTGCCGGGGCGCTGCGCATCGTGGCCTGGGAGCGGGACAGTGTCCAGGTGCGGGGGCGCGTAGACCCGTCTCTCGGGCGGTTCTTCCTCACCGGGACCCGGGAGGCAATGAAGCTGGGCATCGAGGGACCTGACAGGAAACCGGCGGAAGGATCGGCGGATCTCGAAATCATGATCCCCGCGGCGGCCCGCCTCTCGATCCAGGCGCCGGACGCCGACCTGGACCTCACGGCGGGAGGCGGGAGCGTCGAGGCGCTTGTCGCGAGCGGGCGGGTGCGCGTGGCGGGCAAGGCCGGCGATATCTCGGTGGAGAGCATTGACGGCAACATCGAGCTCACGGCGCTGGGCGGCGTGGCAAGGCTCCGGACCGCGAGCGGTACCATCGTGGCCCGGGGGGTGGTTCGGGAACTGTATGCCAACAGTGTAAGCGGACCGCTCCTGATCGGGATGGAGGGCGCCGTCAGCCGGGTCAGCCTGGAGAGCGTCTCAGGAGAGATCGCGTTCAAGGGCGACCTCGACCCCGAAGGCGTGCTCCGGGCGGAGACCCACGGGGGAGACATCGAGCTCCGCCTCCCCCCCGCCCTCCCGGCCAGCTTCGACATCGTGGCCTACGGCGGCGGCCTGGTGAACGAGCTGGTCCCGCACGACCTGCCGAAACCCGGAGCCCGGAAGGGCGAGTGGCAGTTCGCCACCGGCAGCGGGGGCGCCTCCGTGATGGTGCTGACCTTCAAGGGAAAGGTGGTGTTGAAACCCAAGGGCCGGTGAACGAACCGCAGCCGCCGGGACCAGGGTCAAACCCCTCGATGCCAGCCGGCATCCAACCGTGCGTGGCCCGACAGACCGGGCCATGTGACGGCTGACCACCTCCCGTTCCCCATCCCGGAGCTTCCCATGCGCTCGAGCATCGCCGCCGCCCTCGCCCTCGTGACTCTCCTCCCCTCGGCCGCCGCGGCCGGACCACCCTGGATTTCCATCGAGTTGCCCGCCAATCCGTATAACCCCGCGACCCGAGACGCCTACTGCCTCGTGCGGGTCTATCACCACGGCGACGCTGCCTACTTCCCGCTGACCGGATCAGCGGAGGGGCTCGTCGGCGGCCTGCGAAAGTCGCTCCGGCTGGATCTGGTGAGCACCGGGACACCGGGACTCTGGGCGGTCCGGTATCAGCCAGCCAAGGACGGTGCCTGGGTGCTCGTGCTTCGGGTCGGCAAGGACGAGGAATACGCCGGCGCCACCCTGCTCGTAACACTGGGCAGGAACGGCGAGATCGCGTCCGCAAAGGTGCCCCTCCGCAAGCAAGGCGAGCATCTGATCCCCGAGCGGGTCAGTCCGTCCGATATTGACGCCTTGCTGCGCGCTCAGGTCGCTCAGAACAACCATCGCAGTCCGGATCCCCTGGAACTCGCCTTGCTGGGGCTGCTGGCGCCGCTCGGTCTCCTGGGCGTGGCGTCGAAGCGAGACCGGTGACCGGCCGCGGGGCATCGGGGCGGCGGGCGGAGCCTCGCCGCCCGCTGCCGCCTCTCGAGTCGGGCGAGTTCCGCGCCCTGCGCTGTCAGCGAAAGCGCCCAGGGCCCCGGGCAGCCGCGCCCCCCCTGGAGCACCGGCTCGGGCCGGGGCCGTGCCCCTCCCCTGGGCGAGCCCCGCTCATCCCCTTCGTCGAGGCCGAAATACCAGTCCACCTCGTCCAGCAGCTCCTCGTCCGTGGAGACGCCGGTGAGAATCGTCTCCGGGTATCCCGGCTCCACCAGCACGTACCCGAACGGAAAGTCGAGCCCCGCAAGCATGATCACCCGGCTGGGACCGCGGTCGAGCTCGACGATGACCGACTCCGCCGTGGTCGCGACCAGGGCGATCTCCGCGGCCTCGAGATAGGGTGCGACCTGAGCAGTGTAGTGGCGGAAGTCGTCCAGCACGTCGGCCCCTTGACCCCGTCTCAGCGTGTCCGAGGCCGGAAGCCAGAACGCCACCACGGTCGGGCCCCGGATCACCGGTGGCCTGGCGGTCGGCCGGGCCAGCGTCCCGGTCGCGGGGTCGCCACCCTCACCACCGCCTCGGAGCGGCGAGGCTGCCGGGCGGCAGGCGAAGAGGATGGCGAGAAACAGGGCCAGGATGAACACCGGGGCCGTAAGGGAGCGAGAAAACCGAGGAACGCGAGGACCGGCCTTCACACCCGGTAGGGCAACGCGCCCCGCTGGCGGCCGGCGGCCAAAACGAGGCCGCAGCCTTGGGCCGGTCGGACTCAACGATAATCAGCGCTTGCACGAGCCGAGAAGGCGGGTCGGCGTCGGCCGAGTCCGGCCGCCGGGGGCCGGTCCCCGCGTTGGGGTGCGCCCCCTGGCATCCGGCGCACCAAGGGCAGTACGTTGGCCTCGCGACCCGGGGCCCTTCCCCCGGCGCGCCTCGCGCAGCGTCGGCCGCGGAGCGGCCAACCGTCTCTACCCGCCACCGACGAGGAAGACACCTGCCATGCCGACCTCAAGCGCTTCCGCCACCTGGGAAGGCGGCCTCAAGACCGGCAAGGGATCGTTCCAGGGCGATTCCGGTGCCATCAAGGGCACGTACAGCTTCCCCACCCGCTTCGAAGGAGCCAAGGGCACCAACCCCGAGGAGCTGATCGCCGCGGCCCATGCCTCGTGCCTCAGCATGGCGCTCGCCGCCGGCCTCGAGAAGGCGGGAACGCCCGCCAGGTCCATCACCACGACGGCCTCCTGCACCCTCGAGTTCGTGGGCGGCGCCCCGCGGATCCGGAGCATGAAGCTCGTCGTTCGGGGCCGGGTTCCCGGGATTGACCAGGCGGCCTTCGCGCGGGCGGCGGAGGAGGCGAAAGACGGCTGCCCCGTGTCGAACGCGCTCGTGGGCAACGTGGCCTTCGAGCTCGACGCGCTGTTACTGGAGTGAGATCCCTGGGCGCGAGATCCTGAACCCGCCGGCGCACCCGCTCTTTGCCCTCAGCTGCGAGGAGACCGGCGCGAGATTCCCGGACCTTGCGGGGCGCCGGCCCGGTGTCAGAGCGATCCCCACCACCGGTACCCCGCTCGCCACCCGGTCTCGGCCCCCCACTCCACCGTTCCTTGCAACCGCTGACTGGCCTGGAACGCCCCTTGCCTTTCTTGCCCGGGTGAACGCCGCGTACCACCCCTGACCGGCCCGGTCACGGCTCGCGTGATGGGGCTATTTTTCTAGCGCACAGCACGGGAACTCCGCGGGCTGGCGCGTCGTTCGGGAAACGACTCGAAATCCGACGGCGATGGCCAGGAATCCGACGGAGCGTTGCAAGATTGGCGTGAGGGTGTTCGCAGGACAGGCGCTTGCACTGTTGCTCGCCGCGGCAGGTTTGTTGGGCGCCTACCACAACAGGGAGGGTCTCCCGGAGGGGCAAATTGGACAGCCCCACCCGCCGGTATCCATCCTCGCCGGGCAGGGAGCTGCCGCGGCCGCGGCACGGGGCTGGTCGCGGGCCCACTCGTTTCGCCTGGTGGATCCGCGGAGCTGGGGGGGGATGGCGGCCCTCGATCCCGCCCAGGTCGAGACCGTTCTCAAGCTCAACCGGGTGGACGCCCGCCACGCCGCCCGGGTCCCGCTCGTTGTGCCGGACTCGATCGGCGACGAGCTGGCGTACGCGCCCTTCCCCGCAACGGTGCCGGCGCTCGTGGCGGTACCCAAGTTCCTCGCCGTGTCGCGCCGGGTGCAGGCGGTGGCAGCCTACGAGTACGGGCGGCTGGTGCGATGGGGCCCGGTGAGCACCGGCCGCCAGGCGACTCCCACCGACCCGGGGCTCTTTTTCACCAACTGGAAGTCCCGGCGCACCGTCAGCACCGACGATCCCTCCTGGATCCTCGACTGGTACGTGAACATCATCGCCCTGAAGGGCGTGGCGTTCCACGAGTACGAGCTACCTGGACATCCGGCGAGTCACGGCTGTATCCGGCTGCTCGAGACCGATGCGCGCTGGATCTATTCCTGGGTGGATCAGTGGGTGCCGGGTCGCGGTGCGGAGGTGAAGCGCTGGGGGACGCCGGTTCTGGTGTTCGGCGAGTACGACTACGCCAGCCGGGCGCCCTGGCTCGATCTTCCGGCCGATCCGTCCGCTGCTCGGGTGACCGGGGCGGAGCTGGAGCAGGCCCTGGAACCTCATCTGGCGGTGCTGGCCGAGCGAACCGGCAGCCCGGCGGCCGGGCGGTGGCTGGCGCAGCGTCACGCCAGGACCTCCGATTCCTGACGACCGCCCGTGCAACCTCGGGAGGCACCGGCTCCTGGCCCGTAGCCGGGGTGGGCTCCGGCGGCTCGCCGGGCCTCGCGATCCCGCTCACGGAGCAGCCAGCGTGAAGTGCCGCGCGGCCGACCGCGCGGTGTCCCCCGACGCGCGCACCGCCTCCACCCACCAGCGGTAGCGCACTCCAGGCGCAAGGCCTGCCTGACTCGGCACCTCGAGCGCGGTATCCGCCAGGGTGGCGGACACCACAACGTCGCCGGTGGGGGCGGCGAGGTACACTCGGTACGTCTGGATGTCAGCTGAGGCGCAGCGGCGCGGCGATGCGTACCAGCAGGCGCAGCGGCGCGGCCAGCACCGAGTCCTCCGCCGGACTCACCGGCACGGGGCCGGCCCCGGCACCCTGTTCCAGACCGGGACCCTGGCGCGCCAGGGAGCGCCAGAGCAGGAACGGGCCCACCAGAAGGAGCAGCCCGGCGAAGACCAGCCACCCGATACGACCCGTGCCCGGCCTGGCCAGGGCGCCCGAGGCGCGGCTCGCGGTCCGGAGCACCTCG
>JBBIMQ010000216.1:0-2090 GCA_037444345.1 Gemmatimonadota bacterium
TGCGGGGCCTGGGTCGCCGCCGGCGCCGGAGCGGGCGACGGATGGGTGGGCGCCGCGGTGACCGCCGGACGTGGACCGCTCGAGACCACCGAAGGCGGCGGAGGAGCGGCCGCGATCGGCTCCGGGGCAACCGGGGCCCGGATCGTCCCCAACACCTCGTTCAGGCGCTCGATCTCCGTCGTGGTCTGGCCGAGTTGCTCCCGGACGGTGAGCAGCTCCTTGTTCAGCTGGGCCCGCATTTCACTCCACTTGTTGTCGTCGTATTCGCCCACCAGATGCCGGACTTCGGCCTCCGAGAGCTGTTCCTTGTACTCGGTCTCGCGCACCAGGAGTTCGTTGCGGCGGGCCGTGTACTGCTCGACCTGCTCCTCCAGCGCCGTCTGATGCTTCTTGAGCTCGGCCATCACGGCATCGAGCCGGCGCTCGTAATCGCCGCGGACCCGGGACCGGATCGCCTCCGGTACTCCGGGCATGGCGTCAGAAGCGGAATTGAGACGGGTGAGCCAGCTTACGTACTGAGCCCGCTCCTGGAGCAGCTTCTCGATCGGATTGGGGCCGGGCGTCGGCTTGGTCATGACCGGGGGACTCAGGGTTGGGGCATCGGGGCGGCTCCGTCTCGGGTCACCCTCGGTGGGCGGCCGCCCGCAAGGCCGGTCGCGGCCCACCCACCGAGCCAAATCTAACGAGGTGTGGGGCCGGCGAAAGCGCCCGGACCGCGCTGCTCACTCCCCGCCGCGCTGGAACACCACTCTCCCCCGGACGATCGTGAGCTCGGCCCGGCCAGTCAGGGTTCGGCCCCCGAAGGGGGTATTGCGGCTCTTCGAGTAAAAGGCCGCCGGGTCCACGGTCCAGCGGACCTTGGGGTCGAGCACCACGACATCTGCCGGGGCTCCCGGTGCCAGGGTTCCGCCCGGGAGCCCGAACACCTGAGCCGGGCGGGTGCTCATCCGGTACAGCAACTCCGACAGCGTGAGGAGGCCGGGTTCCACCAGCTCGGTTACCGCGAGGCCGAAGGCCGTTTCGAGGCCGAGGATCCCATTGGGCGCCTCGTCGAACTCGCGCTCCTTGGCGTCGTAGTGGTGAGGCGCGTGATCGGTCGCGATCACGTCAATCGTGCCGTCCCGCAACCCCTGGCGGATCGCCTCGCGGTCCTCGGCCTCGCGAAGCGGTGGGTTCATCTTCGCGTTGGTGTTGTAGCCCTCGCAGGCCTCGTGGGTCAGGGTGAAGTGGTGCGGCGTCGCCTCGGCCGTCACCCGGATGCCCTTCTCCTTGGCCCGGCGGATCAGCTCCACCGACCCCCGGGTGGAGATATGGCAGAGGTGAAGCCGGCCCCCCGTGAGCTCGGCGAGGATGAGGTCCCGCGCCACCATCACCTCCTCTGCCGCGGCCGGGATCCCCTTGAGCCCGAGCCGGGTCGCCACGATCCCCTCGTGCATGACCCCGCCGGCGGAGAGGGTCGGGTCCTCGCAGTGGTCGGCCACGGGGATCCCGAAACTCTGGGCATACTCCAGAGCCGTCCGCATCAGATGGCTCGAGACCACCGGCTTCCCATCGTCGCTCACGGCCACCGCGCCCGCCCCGACCAGCTCGCCTAACTCGGCCAGGCGCTCGCCCTTCTGGCCCAGCGAGATGGCCCCGACGGGATAGACTCGCGCCTTCCCGACTCGCTGTGCCTGACTGATGATGAAGCCCACCGTCCCCTGGTTGTCCACCACGGGATCGGTATTCGGCATGGCACAGACCGCGGTGAAGCCGCCCGCCGCGGCCGCCATCGCCCCGGTCGCGATGGTCTCGAGGTCCTCCTGCCCCGGCTCGCGCAGGTGCACGTGGAGGTCAATCAACCCGGGCGCCACCACCTTCCCCACCGCCTGATACACCGCACAGCCGTCCTCCCCGGCGATCCCGCGGCCCACCGCCGCCACCTTGCCGTCGCGCAGATACACGTCCGCCACATCCTCGGTCCGGCGCGAGGGATCTATGACCAGCCCGCCCTTGATCAGGATCGGCCGGAGCCCTCCGGGGGCGGGGGGGGGCGCCGGGGGGCGCCCGGCCGGGGGGGGCGGGGGCGGGGCGGGGGCGGGCGCCGGCGC
>JBBIMQ010000216.1:2100-5207 GCA_037444345.1 Gemmatimonadota bacterium
ATAACTCCGCCCCCCCCGCCCCCCCCGGATGCCGCCAGTCAGGCGAACCGCCGGCGAGCAGGTAGAGCACCGCCATCCGAACCGCAACACCGTTGGTCACCTGCGGGAGGATCACGCTGTGCGGGCCGTCCGCCACATCCGAGTCTATCTCCACCCCGCGATTCATGGGTCCCGGGTGCATGATCACGATGTCCCGCCGGGCCCGCTCCAGGCGCTCCCGGGTCACCCCGAAGACCCGGTTGTACTCCCGCAGCGAGGGAATGAAACCCGCCGTCATTCGCTCCAGTTGCAGCCGCAACACGTTGAGCGCGTCCGCCCACTCGATGGCCTCCTCGATCCGCTTGAACACCTGCACGCCAAGCTCGGTGATCCCGCGGGGCATGAGGGACTGAGGACCGCAGACTGCCACCTGGGCCCCCAGCTTGGTGAGACCCCAGATGTTGCTCCGCGCCACCCGGCTGTGGAGGATGTCGCCGCAGATGGCGACCCGAAGCCCCTCGAGCTTCCCGAAGCGGTCCCGCAGGGTGAGCAGATCCAGCAGCCCCTGGGTGGGATGCTCGTGCTTCCCGTCGCCCGCGTTGATGACGTTGGACCGGATCCGATCGCCGAGGAACCGGGCCGATCCCGAGGCATGGTGGCGGATCACCACCATGTCTATCCGCATCGCCTCGAGGTTCCGCGCCGTGTCTACCAGGGTCTCCCCTTTCACGACCGAACTGCCGGAGGCCGCCACATTGACCGTGTCGGCCGAAAGGCGCTTCTCGGCGAACTCGAAGGAGATGCGGGTCCGGGTGGACGCCTCGAAGAACAGGTTGACGATCGTCTTCCCGCGAAGCGCCGGGACCTTTTTGATGGGCCGCTCGCTAACCTCCTTGAACGGCTCCGCCGTGTCGAGAATGAGCCGGATCTGCTCGGCGGACAGGTCCTCCAGCCCCACCAGGTCCTTGGGAAGCACCGGGGGAGCCTGGCTGGCAGCGCCGGGTCCGGCGGCGGCAGGAGTAGTCACGTCCCGCTCCGCGCCGGAGGGGCCAGGGGCCGGGCCGGGGCCGAGCGGCGAACCCTCGCCGCGGCGCGACAGATCATTCTCTCACCAGCTCCACCAGGTCCCGCCCATCCAGCTCGGCGACCTGGACGTCCACCCGGTCCGCCGGGGTGGTGGCGACCTTGAGACCCACGATGTCCGGCTGGATCGGGAGTTCCCGACCCCCGCGGTCCACCAGCACGCAGAGCAGGATGCGCCGGGGCCGGCCGAAGTCCGCGAACTCGTCCAGCGCGGCGCGGATGGTCCGGCCGGTATAGAGCACGTCGTCCACGATGACCACGGTCTTGCCGTCGAGGTCGCCGGGCAACCGGGTCTCGCCCACCCGAGGCCGGGGACCGATCTGCTGCAGATCGTCGCGATAGAGGGTGATATCGAGCTTGCCGGTGGCGACCGGGCGGCCGTCCAGTTCCTCGACCAGCTTCGCCAGGCGAGCGGCCAGCTCCACCCCCCGCCGCTGCACCCCGACCAGCACCAACCCCTCGGCGCCGTGGCACTTTTCCACGATTTCGGAGGCCATCCGATGAAGTGCTCGAGCGACGGCGCGCGCATCGAGCAGCAGGGTCCGGGTGGGCATGGCTGGGCCGGAAGCTAGCGGAGGGTCCGGCCGGAAGGAATGGGCGAGGCGCGCGGCCCCGCGAACCCGCGGCCCGGGACGCCCCCCGAATCGGGCGGAGGACCGATACCGCTCAACCCACCCCGCTCACCGGGGACCGTCCACCAGGCCGGGCCGGGCGACCCCCGGGGCTGGCGCTCGCCCCCGGCGGCGCACGCTCGCCAGGCGAAGGACCAGGAGGATACCGAAGGTAGCGGCGTATCCGAGACCCACCCGGAACTCCAGCTTCTGGACCATCAGGAGATGCAGGACCCCCAGCGCCGTGGCCGGGTAGATGAGCCGGTGAAGCCGTGCCCAGTTCTTGCGCAGCCGGCGCACCCAGCCGTCGGTCGAGGTCAGGGCCAGCGGGATGAGGAGCAGGAAGGCGGCAAAGCCGACCGCTATCCGGGGGTGCTGCACCGTGTCTTCCCAGATCAGGCCCGGGTCCAGGGACTGATCGAACACAAAATAGGTCACCGCGTGCAGCACCACATACGCGAAAGCGAACAGCCCGAGCATCCGGCGCAGGCGGATGAGCTCGCTCCACCGGGTAAAGCGCCGGAGCGGGGTGACGGCCAGGGTCGCAAAAAGGAGGATGAGTGCGGCGAGCCCGGTGGTAACCTGGATCGTCTTGACCGGGTCGGCGCCCAGGTCGCCGGTGGCAAGGCCCCGCCAGAGGAGCCAGGCGAGGGGGCCCAGGCATCCGGCGAAGCCGAGCGGCTTGAGCACCCGAGTGGTGAAGAACAGGCGCGTCATGGGCTCACGGCTGGCGACTGGCTGGGACCGCCGGCAGGGCAGCCGACCCCCCGGGTGTCGCCGGCCGCGGTCCCGGCTGGGCTGCCGGCACCCGACCCGCTAGAAGTGCTTCCGCAGATCCATCCCGGCGTAGAGCGACGCCACCTGATCCGCGTAGCCGTTGAACGGGAGGGTCGGGCGGCGGAAGAACTCGCCCAGCCGCCGCTCCCGTTTCTGGCTCCAGCGGGGATGATCCACCTCGGGGTTCACGTTGGCGTAGAATCCGTACTCGTCCGGCGCCACGACGTTCCACGTGTTCCGCGGCTGCGATTCCATGAACCGGATCCGCACGATGGACTTCCCCCCCTTGAAGCCGTACTTCCACGGCACCACCAGACGCAACGGCGCCCCGTTCTGGTTGGGAATCGGCTTGCCGTAGATGCCCGTGACCAGGAGCGTGAGGGGGTGGCGAGCCTCGTCCATCCGCAGCCCTTCCACGTAGGGCCAGGGGAGCAGGCGCGTCCGCTGGGCAGGCATCTGGGCCGGGTCGAGCAGCGTGGTGAACTCGACGAACTTCGCCCGGCTGGTGGGCTGCAGGCGGTCAATCAGGTCCCGGAGCGGGAAGCCAAGCCAGGGCACCACCATGGACCAGGCCTCGACGCAGCGGTGGCGGTAGATGCGTTCCTCCAGCCGGGACGGCCGCACCAGATCGTCGAGGTCGTAATCGCCGGGCCTCGC
>JBBIMQ010000217.1:0-5198 GCA_037444345.1 Gemmatimonadota bacterium
GATGGGGAAGTCTCGGCGGATCCGGGCCACGTCGAGGCCGCCGCCCGCCGGGGCGGGCACCTGGGCCCGGACACGGGTCGCCGGCATCGGGCTCAGCCTCCCCGCTCCTCGAGCCGGCTCATCACCTCCTGCTCGAGCTCCGTGCGCACCGGATCCCAGGGAATCTCCTCCAGCACCTCGGCCGCGAAGGCGTAAGTCAGGATTTTCCGGGCAAGCGCCCCGCCGATGCCGCGGGTCTTGAGATAGAACGCCGCCTGCTGATCCAGACTTCCTACCGCCGCCCCATGGGTGCACTTCACATCATCGGCGAAGATCTCGAGCTGCGGTTTGGTGTCCACGCGGGCGCGGTCGGACAGGAGCAGGTTGCGGTTCGTCTGCTTGGCATCGGTCTTCTGGGCCTCCCGGGTCACGTAGACCTTGCCATTGAAGATCCCGTGGGAAGCGCCGTCCAGAATCCCCTTGTAAACCTCCCGGGTCGAGCAGTTGGGGTGGGCGTGCAGGATGAAGGTGTGGTTGTCCACTTCCTGGGAACCGCGACCGAGGTAGAGGCCCAGCAGCCCGCTCTCGATCCCTGGCCCGTCGAGCACCAGGTCCAGGTTGTTGCGGCAGATCGCCGCACCCAGGCTCACGGAGTGGGAGTGAACCTGGCTCTCCCGGCCTTGCTGGACGTGCGTCGTCCCGACGTGATAGGCCCGTTCGCTCTCCCGCTGGATCTTGAGGTGAGTGAGCCGTGCGCCGGCCCCGACCACCGCCTCGGTCACCGCATTGGTGAAGGAGACGAAGTCGCCGAGGGTGATGTAGCTCTCGATGACCGCCGCGCCGGCACCCCGCTCCAGGAAGTAGAAATTCCGGGGGTAGGTGACCCCCCCCTCGGCCCGCGGATCGGTCACGAACAGGACCTGAACCGGGTCCGCGATCTCGACGCCGGCCGGGACGTACAGGAACGCGCCATCCCGGACGAAGGCGGTGTTGAGGGCGGTGAAGCCGTTCTTCTCGCTCCGGGCGTACCGCCCGAGGTGGCGGGAGAGCAGCTCCCCGTCGCTGGCGAAGGCGCCGGACAGATGGTCGAGCCGCACCCCGCCGGGCAGAGAGCCCGGCGTCGAGAGCGCTGGCACGTAGCGCCCGTTCACGAAGACCAGGGTGGCGCTGCCCGGCAAGGCGTAGAGGAACGGCGAGAGCGCCTCGGCAGCCACCCCGGAGCCATCGGCGGGGGCGAGCCGGAAGGGCGTCGTGACGATCGGCGCCAGATTGTTGAACCGCCAGTCCTCCTCCCGGGGGGCCGGGAAGCCGAGCCTGCGGAAGCGCTCCACGGCCTCTTGCCGGAGATGCTGCAGCCACGGCTCCCCGGGCCCGCCGTTGCGGGCCAGCGCCTCGAAGTCCTGCAGGTACGTGACCGTCACGCCGTCACCGCCTCCTCGGTGAGCCATTCGTACCCCTTGGCCTCGAGTTCCAGTGCCAGCTCCTTCCCGCCCGAGCGCACAATGCGCCCGCCCGCCAGCACGTGGACGTAGTCGGGAACGATGTAATTGAGCAGCCGCTGGTAGTGGGTCACCACGATGGTGGCGTTGTCAGGCCGCCGCAACCGGTTCACGCCGTCCGCCACGGTCCGCAGCGCGTCAATGTCCAGGCCCGAGTCGGTCTCGTCGAGAATGGCCAGCTTGGGCTCGAGAACCGCCATCTGGAGGATCTCGTTGCGCTTCTTCTCGCCGCCGGAGAACCCGGCGTTCACCGAACGGGAGAGGATCTCCGGGCCCCAGTCCACCAGCTTGAGCTTCTCCTCGACCAAGTCCATGAAGTCCATCGGGTCCACCTCCTCCTGACCGCGCGCCTTGCGCAACTCATTGTACGCGGCACGGAGCAGGTAGGCGTTGGTGACGCCGGGGATCTCCACCGGGTACTGGAAGGCGAGGAACAGGCCCAGCTTGGCCCGCTCCTCGGGCTCGAGCTCGAGCAGGTCTTGCCCCAGAAAGGTCACCGAACCGTCGGTCACCTCGTACGCGGGGTGGCCCGCGAGCACCTGGGCCAGGGTGCTCTTGCCGGATCCGTTCGGCCCCATCACGGCGTGGACCTCGCCCTCCTTGACGGAGAGCGTGATGCCGTTGAGGATCGGTTTCTCGCCCGCCCGGGCGTGGAGATTGGTGATTTCGAGCATGCTCCGTCCTGTTGAGGTCACCCGACGCTGCCTTCGAGAGTGATGCCGAGCAGCTTCTGCGCCTCGACGGCGAACTCCATGGGGAGCTCCTTGAACACTTCCTTGCAGAAGCCGTTGACGATCATGGACACCGCGTTCTCGGTGTTGAGGCCGCGCTGCTTGAGGTAGAAGATCTGGTCCTCGCCGATCTTGGAGGTGGAGGCCTCGTGCTCCACCGACGCGGTGGGGTTCTGCACGTCAATGTACGGAAAGGTGTGCGCCCCGCAGCGATTGCCGATGAGCATGGAATCGCACTGGGTGTAGTTCCGGGCGCCCGCGGCGCGCGGCAGGACCTTGACCAGCCCCCGGTAGCTGTTGTTCCCCTGACCGGCCGAGATCCCCTTGGAGACGATCGTGCTCCGGGTGTTCCGCCCGACGTGAATCATCTTGGTCCCGGTATCGGCCTGCTGGCGGCCGTTCACCACAGCGACCGAATAGAACTCGCCTACCGAGTTGTCGCCCTGGAGGATCACGCTGGGATACTTCCAGGTGATGGCGGAGCCGGTCTCCACCTGGGTCCAGGAGATCTTGGCGTTTTCCGCCGCCTTGCCCCGCTTGGTGACGAAGTTGTAGATGCCGCCCTTCCCGTCAGCGTCGCCAGCGTACCAGTTCTGCACCGTGGAGTAGCGGATGGTGGCCCCCTTGAGCGCCACCAGCTCGACCACGGCGGCGTGCAGCTGGTTGGTGTCGAAGCGGGGCGCGGTGCAGCCCTCCAGGTAGCTCACATAGGCGCCCTCGTCAGCCACGATGAGCGTCCGCTCGAACTGCCCCACATCCTGGGTGTTGATCCGGAAGTAGGTGGACAGCTCCATCGGGCAGCGCACCCCCGGCGGCACGTAGACGAAGGAGCCATCGCTGAACACGGCCGAGTTGAGAGCTGCGAAGAAGTTGTCGTTGTAGGGCACCACCGAGCCGAGATACTGCTGCACGAGCTCGGGATGCTCGCGGACCGCTTCGGAGAAGGAGCAGAAGATGATCCCTTCCTTGGCCAGGGTCTCCTTGAAGGTGGTGGCCACCGAGACGCTGTCGAAGATGGCGTCCACCGCCACCCCGCTCAGTCGCTTCTGCTCCGAGAGCGGGATCCCCAGCTTTTCGTAGGTACGGAGCAGTGCAGGGTCCACCTCGTCGAGGCTCCCCAGCGGCTTCTGGGTGCGCGGGGCGGCGAAGTAGATGATGTCCTGGTAATCAATGGGCGGATACGAGACGTTGGCCCAGTGATGGGGCTCCTTCATCTCGAGCCAGCGGCGATAGGCGCGGAGCCGCCATTCCAGCATGAACGCGGGCTCCTGTTTCCGGGCCGAGATCATCCGGATCACGTCCTCGTTCAGCCCCCGGGGGAACACCTCCGAGGGAATGTCCGTGACGAAACCGTACTGGTACTCGCGATTGACCAGCGACTCGACGGGGGAAGTCATGACCGCTCCTCGCTGTCCGGCTCCGCGCCTGGAAACCGGACGTGATACTCGCAGGCGGGGGCGCCGCTCAGCACGTGCAGCCTGCGCTCGACCTTGCCTCCCAGGATCCGGCCCACGAACCGGGCCTCGGCCTCGCACACCTCGGGGTACCGTTCCGCCACCGCGCGAATCGCGCAGTGGTGCTCGGTGAGGGTGCCGCAGCAGAAGCTGGCCTGGCCCTCAGCCATGTACCCGTCGGCGGTACGCACTTCGGCAAGCCGGCGCATCCGCTCCTCGGGCGCCGCGCCGGCCAGCTCGGGCTCGAGCCGCGCACCCAGTTGCTCGTAATACGACTCGAGCGCCGCCACCACAGCCTCCCGCCCGGCAAGCGCCGCCACCGCATCCAGCATGTGGGTCAGGGTCTCCTTGTACCGCTGAGGAAAGAGCGCCTCGCCTGCCGGACTCAGGTGCCAGGCGTAGGTGGGAGCACCCACGCCCCGCTGCTCCCGCCGGTACGCAATCACCCCCTCGGCCTCGAGCTCCTTCAAGTGGTGCCGCACCGCATTGGGCGAAAGGCCCAGGCGTTCACTCAGCTCCTTGGCCGTCAGCGCGCCAGCCCGCTTGAGGAGTATCAACAGGTCGCCGCGGGGGCCTCTGTAGGCCGGGGGCAGCGGAGCCTCACCCAGCTGGTGGTGGTCCAGGGTTGTCATGGCAAGTCAAATCCTAGCGCTGGCATGGCAGTTTGTCAACTTAATACCAAAGAAATTGTAGCAAGCCTGCTGTGCCGACCTGCCGTGGGGTGGTAGAGTAGTTGCTGGTGAAACTTCTGATGGCCAGCTCTGAACCGCAGCTCGACCCCGCCCCGGCTACCAACCGCCATTTGAAGACCCCAGGGGCGCCGCCCACCCGCTCTATTGTGCCGACCCGGGCCCCTCGCCACATTGGGCGGAACTCTCGCCGGGTCGCACCATGACGATTCACCGCATCCGCATGCTGGGGGATCCGATCCTCCGGACCCGTTGCGAACCCATCGCGAAACCCCGCTCGACGGCCGTCACCGTGATCGTGGACGACCTCCGTGACACGCTGCGCGATTTCCAGTCGCGGTTCGGGTACGGGCGGGCGATCGCGGCACCCCAGATTGGGGCCCCGGTTCGCATCGTGTACGTCGAGATGGACGCGCCCTGGGTGCTGATCAACCCGGAAATTGTCGATGTCGGGAACGAGGACTTTACGGTCTGGGACGATTGCTTCTCGTTCCCGAACTTGCTGGTCCGGGTGTCCCGTGCCTACCGGATCAAGGTGCGCTACCAGGATGCCCGGGGAGAGTGGCAGACGGTGGACCTGGAGCGCGACCGGGCCGAGTTGCTCCAGCACGAAATAGACCACCTGGATGGGGTCCTGGCCGTGGACCGACCTCACGGGCTCGACCCCTTCTGCCTGAGGGAAGAATGGAACCGGCAGCACGCCCAGCAGGGCCGCTACGGCGAGCCGGAGCCGAGATCCACGCCCTACGCAGGTTCGATCTCCGGCTTGCTCTAGGGCTCCCTGGGCTCGGGGCCGTGCTGCCACCCTTGCCGTGAATTCGGGTGCTCCGGCCCCGCCGCGCCCGG
>JBBIMQ010000218.1:0-5188 GCA_037444345.1 Gemmatimonadota bacterium
AGCGACCGGAGTCGTAGGTGAGCCCGGACGGCGCCTTGAACGGGAAATCGCCGTCGCGGACGAGGTTCTTTTGCCGGATGGCCACCGGATCCAGCCCCAGCTCCCGGGCGGCCCGGTCGACGAGCCGCTCGATGAGGTAGGCGGCCTCCGGGCGGCCGGCCGTGGCGGGGGCGAGCGGGGGGGTGCCGGATGCCGTGGCGGACGGGCGGATCGGGTTCCTCGTCCCCCCGGCCGATGCCGGTGCTGCGGCCCTGGCCGTGGAACGGCTCCTGGCCGGCCCGGACCTCGCCGCCTCGCTCGGGCGGGCCGGGCGGGCCGAGGTGGAATCACGGCTCAACTGGGCTCGGGTGGTGCGGGACCTCCGGCAGGCGGCCGCTGGGTGGTCCGCCGGCCCGGGGCCGCGAGGCGGGCCGTGATCGCGTAGGTGGGACAGTGCCGGACAAAATGCCCGTCCAGCGGTGACCAGGTCTGGATCGGCTGGAGCACCTCGGCCTTGCCGTCCGGCCCGAGCTGAAAGCTCCACGGTGCGTGCATGACGCAGATCCCGCACCCGATGCACCGCTCCCGGTCCACCCGCACCTCCACCCGGCGCTGGGGGTACACCCCGTAGCCCTCGGGATCGAACTCCTCCATCACCTGGTCCAGCAGGTCGGCCGTGGCCCGGTAGCCCTCCTCGATCAGCTCCCGGTTGTGCCCGAACCCGAAGATCGGGATGTGCTCGACCCGCGGGTGGAGCAGGAGGAGCGGCGGCGAGGTCCAGCGGCGGAGCCGGCTTTCCATCATCGTCTGCATGACGATCTCGAGCCCGCGGATATAGGTGGCGGCGAATCCCTGCTCCTGCACGTCGGTGCGGAGCGTGCTGGTGCTGCCCACGTCCACCGCGAGCACCGGCCCCTCGCCCTGTGCCGCGGCGATCTGGGCCGGGAGGTTCTCGATCACCGCGCCGTCCACGTACCAGCGGCCCTCGATCTCCCGGGGCGGGAAGATGCCCGGGAGCGCGCAGGAGGCGAACACCGCGTCGGCCACCCGGATGTGGCGGAGGCCCGGCAGCCCCCAGGCCACCTGCATTCCGCTGTTGAGTTCCACCGTGTTCACCACCAGGCGGCGCTGGAGCTGCTCGAAGGTGCGCCCGCCGACCAGGCTCTCGATCAACTGATCCAGCGGCTCCCGCCGGTAGATCGCCGGGGCCCGCATCCGCTTGAGGGCCATGTCCACGTGGGCGACCTGGAAGATGTCGCGGCGCTTCACCTCGAGCCCGCGAGCCACCATCTCGGCGATTGGCATCCCGGCGGCCCATGCGGCACCGACCAGCGAGCCCATGCTGGTTCCGACCACCAGGCCGGGGACGAGCCCCCGCTCCTCGAGGGCCTGGAGCACGCCGATGTGCGCCAGCCCCTTGAGCCCGCCACCGCTCAGCACCAGTGTGAAGGGAGCGCGGAAACCCATCGCCTTCCGGAGGGTTCGAGGTGCCAGTAACGTACCTGCCGGTCTTTCCCTGGAGAAGCCGGTGACCCACCCGCTGGTGGCGAAGCTCGCCCGCGACCGCTTCTTTCTGCTGGGAGTGGTGCTGGTCGCGGCCGTAACTGCGATGGCGCTGCTGGCGCCCTGGCTCGCGCCGGCCGATCCCCTGCGGGGCGATCTCAAGCACGATTACCTCGCGCCGCCGGGTGCCGGGTTCATCCTCGGAGCCGACACCCAGGGGCGCGACGTGCTGAGCCGGGTGATCTACGGCGCCCGGATCTCGCTTGCCGTGGGCGTGATCTCGCAACTGGTCGCGGTGAGCGTCGGGGTCACGCTGGGCCTCCTGGCCGGGTACTACGGCCGCTGGGTGGATGCCGCGGTCATGCGTCTCGCCGATGTGACGCTGGCCTTTCCCACGCTGCTCCTCCTCATCGCGGTATCGGCCGCGGTCCGGCCCTCGCTGTTCCTGGTGTTCGTGATCATCGGCGCGGTGGGCTGGGCGGCGATGGCGCGGCTGGTGCGGAGCCAGGTGCTGCTGCTCCGGAGTGCGGCGTACGGGGAGGCGGCCCGGGCGCTCGGGGCCGGCGACCGGCGGATTGTCTGGCGCCACCTGCTGCCCAACGTGCGGGCTCAGGTCGTGGTGGCCGCGACCCTCGGGATGGCGGGGGCGATCATGGCCGAGGCGGCCCTCTCGTTCGTCGGTCTGGGGGCGCAGCCGCCCACCCCGAGCTGGGGCGCGATGGTGGCGGACGGGCGGGAGCTGCTCCGGGTGGCACCCTGGGTGTCGGCGGCGCCGGGGGTGGCCATCGGCCTGGCCGTGCTCGGGTTCAACCTGGTCGGCGAGGGTTTGCGGGAGGTGTGGGATCCGAAGCTCCGCGAGCGCTGACCGGTGACCGCGCCCGCCTACGACCTCGACCGGCTCCGCGCCCAGGAGTTCCCCTGGTCGGCCGGCACCCTCTGGCTCGATCATGCGAGTGTGGGTCCCCTGCCCGAACGATCTCGCCAGGCGGTGGAGCGGTTCACCGCCCGGCGCGCCCGGCCCTTCGAGCTCAAGGCGGACGACCAGTTCGGCACCCTGGCCCGGGTGCGCCAGGCGGTGGCCCGGCTGATCAACGCCGAGCCGGAGGAGATCGCCCTCAGCCCCAACACCACTTTCGGGATCTCGCTGGCCGCCCGGGCCCTGCCGCTCGAGCCGGGCGACATCGTGCTGGTGAGCCACCGGGAGTTCCCGGCCAACGTCTATCCCTGGCTGCTGCTCCGCGATCGGGGGGTGGTGACCGAGCTGGTGCCGGTGGACCGGGACGGCTGGCCCGACGAGCCCCGGCTCCTCGACCGCCTGGGGGATCCGCGGGTCCGGGTGCTCGCGGTGTCGCTCACCCAGTTCGCCACCGGCTATACCGTGGACCTCGAGCGGTTCTCCGCCGAATGCCGGCGGCTAGGCAAGTGGCTGGTGGTGGACGCCATCCAGGCTGCGGGGCAGCTCCCGATTGACGTGCGCGCCGTCCCGGTGGACATCCTCGCGGCCGGCGGCCAGAAATGGCTGCTGAGTCCCTGGGGGAGCGGGTTCGTCTATGTCCGCCGCGACCTCGTCGGGCGGCTGGAACCGGCCATCACCGGCTGGATGGCCTTCGAAGGCACCGACGACTTCACCCGCCTCACGGATTACCGCCCGACACTCCGGGCCGACGCGCGCCGGTTCGAGCTGATCACCCTGCCGTACCAGGATTTCGCCGGGATGCTCGCGTCCCTCGAGCTGCTGCTCGAGCTGGGGGTGCCCGCCATCCGCCGGCACCTCGCCGGGCTCCACGCCCCGATCCTCGAGTGGGCCGATCGCCGGGGCATCCCGGTCACCTCCCCCCGAGGGGAGCGGGGCTCGGCGATGCTCTGCCTGGCGCCACCTCGGGGCGGCGAGCTGGTGCGGAGTCTCCGCGCGCGGCGCATCTACTGCAGCTTCCGCGAGGGCGCCATCCGCCTGAGCCCCCACTGCTACAACACGGTGGACGAGATGGCGCGCGTGGCCGACGAGCTGGACGCGCTCCTCACGCGCGGGTAGAACCGCCCCCGCTCGCCTCCGCGGCGCCTACTTCTTGCTCACCGTCTCCTCCTCGAGCACGTGCTTGGCGAACAGGAACACGAACCACGCGATCAGGAGGAAGTTGATCAGCGCGGCCAGCACCGCGCCCACCGCGAACTTGAAGGGGCCGACCGCCACCTCGGCGGACCGCCAGGTGCCGCCCGCCGCCGCGAGAATCGGGGTGATGAACGGCATGAGAAGGCCCTCCACGATCGCCTTCACCAGTTCGTTCGCCACCCCGCCGATCACCACCGCGATCGCGAGGCCGATGACGTTGTATTCCTTGAGGAACCGCATGAACTCGCCGCGCACGAGCGCCTCCCTTGGGGGTGAGCCGGATGAGTGGATGCCGTCTCGGAGGGCGAGGGGAAGAGAGCGCCCCGCTCACCCCTCCGCGACGATGAGGGCGTAGGTCTTCTTCCCCTTCTGCAGCAACAGGTACCGGCCCGCCAGGAGATCGGACCGGTCCAGCCGGCGATCGGGCTCGGTGAGCGGGGCGCCGTTCAGGGAGAACCCCTTGCCCTGGATGCCCCGCCGCGCCTCGGCCTTGGAGCTCGCCAGCCCGGCCTGCACCAGGGCGTCCGTGACCCCGAGGCCGGGCAGCGAGGCCAGGCTCACTCGCGCGGTGGGGATCTCGCCGGCCAGCACCTCGAACACGCCGGCCTCCGCGGTGCGGAGGTCGAGCCCGCCGAACAGCAGCCGGCTGGCGGCGATCACCCGCTCGGCCGTGGCCGCCCCGTGGACCCGGGAAGTGAGCTCGAGGGCGAGCCGCCGCTGCGCCACCCGCCGCGAGGGGTCGCGGCCGTGTTCCGCGACGATGGCCTCGATTTCCTCGAGCGGCAGGAAGGTGAAAAAGCGGAGCAACCGCGCGACATCGCGATCGTCCGTGTTGAACCAGAACTGGTAGAACTGATACGGGCTGGTTCGCGCCGGGTCGAGCCAGACGTTCCCCGCCTCGCTCTTGCCGAACTTGCCGCCGGCCGCCGTGGTGAGCAGGGGGAAGACCAGCCCGTGCACCTGGGCGCCTTCGCGCCGGGCGATCAATTCGGCGCCGGCCGTGATGTTGCCCCACTGGTCGCTGCCCCCCATCTGGAGCTCGCAGCCCTCGGTCTTCCACAGGTACCAGAAGTCGTAGGCCTGGACCAGCATGTAGCTGAATTCGGTGTAGGAGATGCCGGACTCGAGCCGGCTCTTCACCGCCTCCTTCTGGAGCATGTAGCTCAGCGTGAAATGCTTGCCCACGTCGCGCAGGAAGTCCATGAGCCGCAGGGGGCGGAGCCAGGCGGCGTTGTTCCGCACCCGGGCGGCGTTCGCCCCCTCGAAGCTCAGGAACCGTTCGAGCTGGGCCCGGATGCGCTCGGCGTTGCGGTCAATCTCCTCGACGGACAGGATCGGGCGCTCGGCCCGCTTGCCGCTCGGGTCGCCCACCATGCCGGTACCGCCGCCCACCAGCACGATCGGGGTGCCGCCCAGCCGCTGGAGCCACGCGAGCCCCATGACGGGGACCAGGTTGCCCACGTGCAGCGAATCGGCCGTGGGGTCGAACCCCACATAGCCGGTGATCGGTCCCTGCCGGAGGCGTTCGGCGAGCCCCGGGGTGGCATCCTGCACCAGGCCGCGGGCGGCGAGCACATCCAGCAGGGTGGGGGAAGA
>JBBIMQ010000219.1:0-5180 GCA_037444345.1 Gemmatimonadota bacterium
GCTTGAGCCGGCTCACCCGGCTCTCCGGATCCTTGACGTTGCCGAAGACGATGGCGTCGGAGGGACAGGCCTGGGCGCAGGCCGTGGTGAACTCGCCGTCACGCAGCGGCCGGTCCTCGAGCCGGGCCTGGTGCTGCGCGGCCCGGATCCGCTGGATACAGAAGGTGCACTTCTCCATGACCCCCCGGGCCCGGACCGTCACGTCGGGATTGAGCTGGAGGTTGAACGGCTCCACGAACGCCCGCCGGTCGTAGGCGAACCAGTTGAAGTACCGCACCTTGTAGGGGCAGTTGTTGGCGCAGTACCGGGTCCCCACGCACCGGTTGTAGACCTGGCCGTTGAGACCGTCCACCGTGTGATAGGCAGCGAACACCGGACAGACCGGCTCGCACGGCGCGGCATCGCAGTGCTGGCAGAGCATCGGGACGAAGCGTGCCTCCAGGGGCTCCCCATCTTCCCCGCCCTCCCAGTAGCGCTCGATTCGGAGCCACGTCATCTCCCGGCCCCGCCGCACTTCGCTCTCCCCGACCCAGGGAATGTTGTTCTCGGCGTAGCAGGCCGTGACACAGGCCGAGCAGCCGGTGCACTTGGCCAGGTCAATGGCCATCCCCCACATCGGGTGATCCGCCGCGTAATCGCCCTTGCGCCGCTTCTCCAGCTGCTTCTCACGGAACCCCTCGATCGCCTCCACCTCGGATTCGGGGTTGACCTCGTGCTCCGGATGCCCCTCCGCCACCCGGGCCAGCGCCGGCGTGAGCCCCTGGCGGGCCTGGGCCAGGGTCAGCGCGTCGGCGATCCCCCGACCCAGCTGGCGGGGATTCCCCTCGGTCTTGGCGAGCTGCTTCCAGCCACCGGTCTTGGCCAGCGTGACGCGAGTGGACAGGTACGGCAGAAAGCCCTGACTCGCCCGGGCATCCAGGAGATCGAGCACGTTCGCGCCGCGCCCCGAGGCGTAATCGCCGTAGCTGGTGTGGCCGAAGCCCAGCGGGACCGAGACCACTTCAGGGTGGATCCCGGGATAAATGCACGCCGGAAGCTCGACCGCGCCGTGCGGGGAGGTGAGCTGGACGATCTCCCCCTCGCGGAGATCGAGCCGGGCCGCCACCGTGGGGTGGACCTCGACCCACGGATGCCAGGTGATCTTGGTGACCGGATCGGAGAGCTCGAGCAGCCAGGGTCGGTTGGCGAACCGCCCGTCGCCCATGACCGAGGGCGAGGCGAGCAGAACGTACGCCTCGCCACCCTGGGGCCCGTCCAGCCCCGGTGCCGTGTACCCGACAGTGGCCGCGGTCGGGGCGAGCCGGACCGGCACCGCGGGCACCGGCTCGTAGAGCCCGCCCCGGGCGAGTGCTGCGCGCCAGAAGGCGTCGGGGTCCCCGGCGCCCTGGCTCCGGGCCAGCGCGGCCCACTGGGCCCTGAGGTGCGCCTCATACGAGGGAGCGGCGAACCGCGCGAACGGTCCACCCGCCCTGGCTGCGGCTCGAAGCAGCACGTCCCCCGTGGCGACCGTGCCGAAGACCGGTTCCATGACCGGCTGCATGAGCCCGATCACCCCGCGGCGGGGCCGGAGATCGTCCCAGCGCTCCAGCGCGTGCCGCCCGGGCAGCACGAGGTCGCACGCCGCGGCGGTCTCGTCGAGCACCAGCGCGGTGGAGACTTTGAACGGCACCCTGGCGAGCGCCGCGGCGAGCCCGCTGGCCTTCGGCACGCTGTAGACCGGGTTCGCCTCGTGCACCAGCAGCAATCCCACCCGGCCCTGCTCCATCGCCTGCACCAGCGCGAGCAGGGCCCCGTAGCCGTCGCCGGTGTCAGGCTGTGCCCCGAAGCGGACGGTCCGCCCCACGTTGCCGGCCACATAATTGAGGATGTGCACCGCCGCGGCCACCTCCACCGCGCCCCGATGCTGGCTCGCGATCCCGCCCGCCACCGCGAGACCCGGCCGACCCGAAGCGAACTCCCGGGCGATCCGGAGGATCGTCTCGGCCGTGATCCCGCTCTCCCGGTGCGCAACCTCGGGCGTATACCGGGCGAGCACCCCCCGGAGCTGGTTGGCGTCGTCAGGCGCCAGGGCCCGCTCGCTCAGGATCACGTTCGCCATCGCCAGCGCCACCACCGCCTCGGTGCCCGGCCTGAGCGGCAACCACTCGTCGGCCTTCATGCCGGTGAGCGACATCCGCGGGGCGATCATCACATGCTTCGCCATCTGGCCGTCGTGGTACCCGTGCGCGGCGGCGAACCCCCGCTGGTGCTCCACCGGCGACAGCCACTGCTCCAGGAAATCCGCCCCGAAGGACAGGATGTACTGCGCCGCGGCGAAATCGTAGAGCGGCACCTCGTCGAGACCGAACACCAGCCGGCTCGCCGCGCGAATCGGCTCGAAATCGAAGGGGCGATAGCGCACCACCGAGCCCCCGGCCGCCCCGACCCATTCGGCCAGGAGATCGGAAAACGTCCCCCGTCCGGCCCCGGAGATCGCGGCCACCTTCCCCCGGTGTTCGCCCAGCTTTTGCGCCAGGAGCGCGATCGCCTCCTCCCAGGTGATGGCCGTGAAGCCCTGCCCCACCCGCTTCATCGGCCCCTTGAGACGGGCCGGGTTGTACAGCTCCTGCAGCGACGACTGGCCGTGGGCGCACAACTTCCCCGCGTTCACCGGATGCTCCGGATTCCCCTCCAGCTTGATGGCACGCCCCTCCCGCGTTTTCACGTGAAGCCCACAACCGGCCGGGCAATCGGTGCAGGTGCTGGCATACCACGTCGGGATGCCGGGCACCTGGTCCTCCGACTGCACCAGATAGGGGACCAGCTTCTCGACCTGCTCGGTCGAACAGCCGCCCAGGACGGCGGCGCCACCCCCCGTCACGCCGAGGACGGTCAGGAAGCGGCGGCGATCCATCGAACTCAGATCGGACATGAAAGCTCCGTGCAAAGCCCGAGCGGGCGGCGGGCGGGAAAGAGATCCAGTATGGGAAAGCCAACCCCGGTCAGTAATGGCACGCCGAGCAGTCCCGGTTGACCTTGCGGTCGAGGTGACAGGTGACGCAGAACCCCATGGCGTTCACCCGGTTGACCAGATGCACCTGCGGCATCCGGCTGACATCCCCGTGGCAAGTCTGGCAGGCGTTGGGGCCCATCGCTTTGATGTGCCGCTGGTGGGCCGCGCCAGGCTGTGAACGCGGACCCACTCCAGCCGCGGGGCGTTGACACTGTCGCGTGCCGCCCAGTACTGCCGGAGCTTGCGGATCTCCGCCTTCCCGCCGCTGTCGCTCCCGCTGATCACCAGATGGCAACCCATGCAGGTCTCCACCGACGGGATCCCCGGCTCCGCGGCGATGGCAACGCTGTAGTGGCAGTACTGGCAGGGAATCTTGAACTGGCCGGCGTGGATGTCGTGCCGGAAGAAAATCGGCTGGCGCGGACCCACCAGCCGCGCCGTGTCTCGCCGTCCGAGCGACGGCGCGGCCAGCGAATCCACCTGGACCGCCGGCTGGGCCGAACCCTGGCGCTCGAGGACCAGCCCCCCGGCCAGCCCGAGGCAAAGAACTCCAGTTCCAAGAAGGGCGCGTCTACGCATCGAGGGTCACGATCGCGGAAGGGGGCCGCCACCGGCGACACGGTAGTTTGTGAAATCTTTCACGAATTGGCAAGCCACTGACAGGTCAACCGGCTGCTCGGCGCAGCGCGGTCGCGGGAGCCTCGGCTACCACCCAGCCCAGTTTGCGGCGCACAAAGCCGAGGAGGGCGTCGGCCGTCTTCTGATCATTGAGCTCCAGCGCGCACCAGCGAACCGGGCCGGTCCGGGGCGCGGTCCGGATGGCCTTGGCGATCGCCCCCGGTAGCCGGGGGATGGCGAGGGCCTTGCCCTCCTCGCTCTCGGCCAGGGGAAACGTCGCCGCGGGCCCCCCTTTCATCACGTGCAGCCAGCACAGCTTGCGGTGCCCCGCGGTGTATTCCCAGGTCCAGCACCAGTTCGAACCCATGAACTTGACGTGCTCGGTGACGCCGGGCAGGCGCTGGAGCCCCTCCCGCAGCCGGCGAAACCGCGCGGCCGCAGCGGCGGGCAGATCGCGATACGGGGCCGAAGGTTTGGGTTCGTGGCGAGGATCGGGATAGAGGTTGCTGGCCCAGTAGGCGGCGGATCGCCCCACGACACGGCCTCCCGCTTGGCGAGACGGACGGAACCGGCGCTGAGTGCGGCGGGAAAGCTAAACGCTTCCTGGGGGTTCTTCCAGCCGAGGCCGGGCGGCACCCCGGCGATCGAGAAACCGTATCACCTCGATCCCGATGGCCCGGACGAGCGAGGCTTCCCGCGCGTCGAGGTCGGCGCGGTGCAGCACCTCACGCAGGGAGCGCATCACGTGCTCGGGTTGCCGGGTCTTGAAGAACTCGATGGCCCAGAGCGCCTGCTCCCAGTCGGCAAACAGGCGCTCCAGCTGCTCCACGCTCGCGGGCGGAGCCGCTTTCCGCGGTGGCTTGAGGGGAACCCGTTCGCCGCCGCGCGCGAGCCAGGTCTCGTAACTCATGATCGCCACGGCCTGCGCGAGGTTGATCGATCGGTACGCGGGGTTGGTGGGAATGGTCACCAGGGCATGACACAGGTCGAGCTCCTCGTTGAGGAGGCCCTTGTCTTCCCGCCCCACCACGAAAGCCACCGGACCGGCCTCCGCCCGGGCGATGAGCTCGGCCGCGGCCGGGCCGGGCCTGAGCACCGTGCGCTTGGCCGAGCGTTCCCGGGCGGTCAGCCCGATCGCCCAGACGCAATCGGCGATGGCCTCGGCCAATGTCTCGGCGATCTGGATGCGCGCAACGAGGTCGCCGCTGTTGTGAGCGATCCCCTCGATCCGGTAGGGGTCGAAGCTGGCGGGCGAGACCAGGCGGACCTGCTCCAGCCCGAAGTTCTTCGCCACCCGCACCGCGCTCCCGATGTTGACGAGGTCCTGCGGGGCGACGAGCACCAGGATGGGAGGAAGAGCCATGCGGGGAAGATAGGCGCGCTCCCGGCCACGCGGGCCGGGGGGCGAGACCGGGGCCTCAGGCTGGCGCCACTTGCCCCAGCGCCGCCACGAGATCGCGGAGCGCGAACGGTTTCGAGAGCACCGGCCGCCCGGCCTGCTCGAGGAACCGCTGCGCCTCTGCGCTCTGCACGTCACCCGTCATGAAGATCAGCCGAGCGAGCGCGCCGG